>JANYLE010000289.1 GCA_025363795.1 Mariniphaga sp.
CTCCGAGTGCTGCTCCTGTAAGGGCTCCCAGCAATAATGCTCCGAGTACTTTACCTGTGTTGTTTGAATTTTCCATTTCTGTTTTTATTAAATATTTGTAATACTATGATTTAGAGGCTCACGTTCTATGCCTGTCAAACATATGGAAGCCTCTTTTTGAATTAATGTTTCTAAAACTTGTACCCTAAAGTAGCCTGATACCAGACATTTTTGTAACGAGGGGTGGTGGATGTTCCATCTCCGTTATTTTCCTGAAGATCCCAACCTGCCCGGGTTCCAATAATAATTTTGTTCATATTGAAATCAATACCACCCGTAACGCTTAACATGTTTTTACGGATATTATCATTGTTGAATTCCTGTTCCTGCTGAATGTTCATCGAAGCGCTATTGAATACGTCATTTTGTTTGATCATATAAGAATATTGTGGACCTGCCAGAAAAGTCAACAGTTGACTTGGCTTCACTGCAAATAGCAACGGAACATCTATATAAGAAGTAGTGCGCGTAAAATCGTAGGGACTGCCAAGGATATTGCCGGTTGCCTTAAATCCTTTTTGAGAAAATAATATCTCAGGTTGAAGACCAAGGTATTTGCCGATAGGGATTGCAGCAAAGACGCCTGTTGCTAATCCAAATTTGGAATCGGCATTCAGATCTTCGCCTTTTGTATCATAAACGTTCGAATAATTTGCTCCAATTTTAACTCCAAACGAAAGACTCTCACGTGAATCGGTTTTGTTTTCCTGTGCGCTTGCAAAATTCCCCATTAGGGCGACCGCAGCGATTATAAGAATCAATTTTTTCATGTGTTTATATTTAAGTATTTAAGTTAAATATTGTACTACAAAGGTGAAGAGATTCGATCGCTGGTATGTTATACAATTTCGGATTTAATTTACAAAAATCACATATTTTTCAGTTTGCCAATGCCGCGTTTAGCTTTACCTTACTAAAGGAATCCAACGTTAAAACAATGCGTATCCTGTCTTTGAATGATCCGGTGATTGAATTAATATTCCCTGAAACAACCATTGGAACATAGATCTCGAAAAAGTTCCAAATTCCTGCCTTCAAACCTGCTTCAAAGAAAAATGGGGAGTTGAAATTTGAATTGAGACCATGATCGTTCAACAGAAAGTTGGCAAAAGGTTTGATTGGGATCCGGCTGGCCTTACCGGGCAGATTGCTTGTAAGGGACAAAGAAATAAGCCAATCGCTGTATCCAAGGTTTTCGTTAACAGGAGATACCAGGCCTCCTTCGGATAAAGACATTTGTCTTGACCAGAACGAAGATGGGAAAACGCTAAAACGATCGGGGTTCGTGCCCTGGAATAGGTATTGCTCGCGACCACTTCTTCCACCAGCTGCCAACGAATAGAAAGGGATATTGGAAGTGTTTTTCAACATTTTTCCTGCAAAAAGTCTAATATCCAAACCATTATTTTTTCCGGAATAGCTGTATTTGTAATTGAACTCCACCGATGTTTTTTGGAAGGATTTATTGGCCTCAAATGAAGCCAACAGACTATAAGGGTTGATGAATCCTGTTTTTTCGAGAAGGTATCCGAATTGCAGATAGGACTTCATTTTTGCCTTTTCCAAAAGTTCAATCTGAAAAAGATCTGAAGCTGCTGTATAGTATGCGCTTACCTTATGCCGCAAAAGATCAGTCATTTCATTGGGCCTCAAATAAAGGTCGATCCCGGTTTTTATTTTATGGTAGTTTTGATCTCCTGGTGCACCGAATTGTGTCCCTTCAAGGGTAATTGTCGCCATCCTGATAAAATTTTCATAAGGAGTGATATTGTAAGATATTTTTCCAAATCCAGCCAGACCAGGATTACTGAATGAATAGAAAGGCATCAAAAAATATTCGAATGGTTTGGGGATGAGAAACCCATTATGCAAAACCAAACCAACCATAAACCCGTTTTCTTTGGTCCAGTTGACCGATGGAATATACATTACGGTCCGTTTGTCCGGATCTTCGATGGTAAACAGGAGTTGGGCACGGACAGGATCAGTCTTTGGAAAAAGACCTGTCCTTCGGATGTCATTATTTAGCCTGAATAACTCAGGCATTACATGCGTGGGATCGATTTTTATCTCAGAATAATTACCCTGTGGAAGATCAACCCATTTTTCTCCTTCAAAACCATCTACCCACTTTTCAAAACAGATACTGTCTCCCTTCATCCCTGCAATAACCAATGGAGAAGTCAGTTCACCCCGTTTTTTTACAAGCAGTTGCTGGTTCTCTAATCGGACAACGTTATAGTCAAGTCGTTTTGTTGTGCCAATGAAATCCTTAAAGAACCAGGATAAATCTTTCCCTGAATTGGATTCAAATACATTGCGAAGATCTTCGGGTTGCGGATGTTTAAATTTCCATTTTGAGTAATAATCATGCATCGTCGAATCAAAAATGGAATCTCCGAGATAAGCTTTCAGATAGTTGAACCCCATTGCTGCTTTATTATAAATAATAAGGCCATAATTCGAAGTCGTATAGTCGGATGACGGAAGATTAATCGGCTGTTCAAGGTTTGTGCGCGCCGGAACAAGCCATTCGAGTTCCTGCATTCGTTGTACCGGCATTTTTTCAATATCAAAGAATTTTGCCAGTTTTTTGTTTTTCGAATAGACTTCCCATAACTTCTTCCCGGGATATCTTTCGTTCATATACCGTGACTCGTACATACTGGTAATTCCTTCATCCATAAAAGGATATCGGCGTTCATCTGATCCGAGGGCGCTGTAGAACCAGCTATGACAGATTTCGTGGGCAATTACCTGATCGAGTGCGTATGCATCTTCCACGAGACCAATTACCGTGACGCCTGGATATTCCATACCAACACCGGCATTGAGGGCACTTTGAACGGCGATATAGCTATTGTATGGATAATCTCCGTTCAATTTTGAAAAATACAGAACAGCATTATTCACATATGCTATGGCATCTTTCCAAAGTTCAGCCTGCTGATTTGTAAACATCACATATGTTGTTACTTCCCTGCCAGAGTCGGGAAGCTTTACTTTACCTTTCAAAACATGAAACCGCTTATCCGCAAACCATGCGAAGTCATGCACCATCTTTTGGGTATATCTCAATGTTTTCATCTGATTCGAAGATGGAGGAAAGCTTGCTCCTGCTTTTTTCAATGTGCTTATCCATGTAGTATCGGCAGCGAGTTGACTAAGCATTTTTACTTCATAGTCATTTTGTAGGTCCCCCGTCGCACCTACTATATAATTATCAGGAAGTGTGATATAAACATCGAAATTTCCAAATTCAGAATAGAATTCACCCTGATCGAGGTAAGACATCTGGTGCCAACCGGATTTGTCGTAAACGGCAGGTTTTGGATACCATTGGGAGATCTGATAAGATTCACCGATGTGACCTAATCTGGAAGTTACTCCTTTTGGAATTTTAACATGGAAAGGGGTAGTTATTATCAGTTTGTCACCTGGTTTGACCGGTTTATTCAGGAAAAGTTGGCAAATATCAGGTTGGTTAGGTAATAAAATCCATTGAACCTGTTGGTCGTCGACTTTAAAGTCAAGAGAATCAATATATCCTCTTAATTCGGGATCGTTAAATAATTTTTGTTTTCCTTTTTGACTGAGTAACTGCCTGGCTAATTCAGTGTTATTTCCTGAATAGCCATTCGGCCACAAGTTGAAAAACAGGAAATGAAGGGTGTCTGGAGAATTGTTGATGTACTCAACTGTTTCTGATGCATTTAATTCATGATCCTTGTCATTAAGTGTGACTCGAATCGTGTAATTGACCTCTTGCTGAAAATACTCCTGTGACAAAGCTTTAAAAGAAAACCCGATTATAGACAGGCAGATGAGGATCAAAGGTCTTAAATTATATTCACGGAAATACATCTTCAAATAATTCCACATATTACCGGTCTTTTTCATTTCTTGTCGCTGTATTGTTTGAGTTGGAAAGGTTGATCTTAAGCTTTAACCAGTTGTTTGAAAATGTGAACTAAGAAAAGAGAGATCTTTTCCGGTAGCAATTTGTAAAAATAGCATACAAACCCACTCAAGGGTATGCATGCTATTTGTTTCTAAAGGTTTAAATTTCTTTTTATCTTTTTCGTTGCTCATCAGTTTGACCGGAATCATTTGCTTTTGCCGGTCTTTCTGCTTTTTTATTATTTTGAGATTCAGCTGCCTTTTGTTGTTGGGCCCTCTGTTGTTGTTGTTGTTGTTGTTGTTGA
>JANYLE010000329.1 GCA_025363795.1 Mariniphaga sp.
ACGGACGCAAGTTCATCGTCGTCAGTGGTAACAGCGCCACCATCACCGAGGCAACCAAGATTTTTGCCCGGGTAAAAGCTATGTCCTGAAGCATCACCCAACGATCCGGTCCTTTTTAGATGATCCGTGTTTCCAATTTGATTCACCATGTTATTGGTAGCATCCTTTGTGCAACTCAGGGGAACTCCTTCTGTGTAATAACATCCGGCAGCCTGTGCATTATCTTCAATAATCTTAATATCGTATTTATCAACTAACCTTTTTATTTCAGGGTGCATAGCATTTTTCCCGTACAAATGTACCAGCATGATTCCTTTGGTTCGTTCATTGATTTTCTCTTCAATGTGAAATGTATCCAGATTGAAAGTGTTGAAATCAGGTTCAACAAAAATAGGAACAAGGCGATTGTCTGTGATTGCCAAGATGGAAGCAATATAAGTATTTGCAGGAACAATGATTTCATCACCCTCTTTGAATATTCCAAGTACTATATAAGCTTTCAAAATTAAACGCAAAGCATCCAATCCATTAGCGACACCAATACAATGTTTGGAACCAATAAAATTAGCATATTCACATTCAAAAGCTTTCACTTCGTTTCCCAATAAATACCAACCCGAATCCAGTACACGTTGAATAGATTGGGAAAGCTTTGGTTCATAACTATCATTGATAGCTTTAAGGTCAAGAAATTTGATCATAATTCTTCTATTTGCTCATTTATCTTTTTGTAGGACCTATTACATTTATTACATTTCTGTTGAATATCAAGTTTATTGCCGCACTTGCAGATATTTGCCTTAAAGATTGCCGGGTTTCCATACCATAAGGTGTAATCAGGAACATCCTTGGTAACGACACTCCCCGCTCCGATCATTGCGAATTTTCCAATAGTAATCCCTCCAATAATTGTTGAATTGGCGCCAATACTTGCTCCTAACCCAATCTTGGTTCTTAATAAATTAAAGCCTTGCTTTGCACGAGGGTAGAGATCATTTGCAAATGCAACATTGGGTCCAATTTGTACATTATCTTCAATTACAATTCCATTCCAAAGCTGTACTCCACTTTTTACGGTTACATTGTTGCCAATTATTACATCATTTTCTATGAATACATTAAAATTAATGTTGCAATTTTTTCCAATTATTGCATCTTTTAATATTACACTGTATTGCCAAACTATGGTTCCTTCACCAATTTCTTTTGTTTGAACTTCTGCAGTTGGATGGATCATTTCTTTAAGTTTTTAAAAGACTCATATTCCCTGATATAATCTGCTTCATCATACCTGTGTGAGGCCAAAACCATGCATATCGCTCCGGAAGAAAATTCGAATAATTCTCTCCAGATTCCGGGAACGACCAATAAACCAAAATTAGGTCGGTTCAATCGTACAATTTTTTTATTGGTTCCATCATCAAGTAATACTTCGTAACTTCCGCTAGCGGCCACAATTAACTGATATAATTCCTTGTGAGCATGTCCGCCGCGGCTTTCTCCCCCTGGAATGTCGTACAGATAGTATATCCGTCGTATGTTAAACGGAATATTTTGTTCTCCTTCAACAATAGTAATGTTTCCCGCAAGATTGTGGATTTTATTCAGTGCCAATACATGACAATCGTAAACACTTGAATTCTTCATTATCTTTTGTATTTTAAAAATTCATCATACTCTCGAATGTAATCATCTCCCGAAAACTGGGTTGAACTGAGTATCATAGCCAAGGAATTAGTGGAGAAATTTTGTATTTGCCGCCAAAGTCCAACTGGCAGATACAAGCCGATATAGGATCGGTTCAATGAATAAGTATATTTATTAATACCATCATCCACAACTACATCGAAACTTCCTGATAGAGCAACAATGAATTCTTGTTGATTTTTAAATGCATGTCCTCCACGTACTTGTCCTCCCGGAACATCGTATATCCAATAAGTACGTTCAATTTTAAAAGGAATGTGGTTTTCTTCCTCAATGATAGATAGGTTTCCGCGCGGATCTTCAATTTTGGGAAGGTTGATCAGTTTTACATCTGACAAAGTAAAATTCATATCCAATGGATTCAATTTTTTATTCTTATTTCTCTAATCTTTTACTTTCTTTTCCACCAAAATGATTTATTTGCTTGAACTGAAGATGGTGATATTTCAGGGCAAATGATGTTGAAGATTTCTCCCCATGCTGGAATTCCTCCCAGGTTCCGATCGTCGATATAGATATCGGCCAGTATTTTGCGACTATCATTTTCGTCCCAAACTTCTTCAGGATAATTTTTATTGACAGCATAAAATTCAATTCCATGATTCCGGCAAAACGTAACGGCTTCCTCGAGTTTTTGACCTGCACGATGGCTCCATAGAATTAACCGGTGGCCTTTTATTTGAAATGTCTCCATTGTTTCGAATGCAAACGGTCGGATCCGCCCAATGAAGGGGTAACGGTGTTCTACGATGGTACCGTCGAAATCAATAGCAATAACCAGTGATTCTTTGAAGAAAGTTCCAAATTCCATATCTAATATTAATTGTTTCTTTGGTGTGGTGTCAGGAAAATCTTAGTTGAAAGGTTGAATGAAATAATTGCATATTTAGCTAATCACCCTATCATCTTTACACTTTCAGCTTTTATTTTGCGCTCTCCCTTTTTCTTGTGACGGCTTTTTACTCCCTGGTCTTCGGAAGAATAATAAGTATTTTGGTAGGTCTCGTATTGGTAATACTTGTAATAGGAGTGTCCAAAGGAATTGATCTTGATGTCGTTCACCAAGATGGCTACATTAATGATGGTTTTTTG
>JANYLE010000353.1 GCA_025363795.1 Mariniphaga sp.
TTTTCAACAAATGCGGTGAACTTTGCCAAAAATCGGGTATGAAATTTGGCTATCATAACCACTACTTCGAATTTAGCGAGAAACTCAATAACATCAAAGTTTTCGATATCATGATGAAGAACATGGATCCCAAACTCGTTATTATGCAATTGGATATTGGTAATATGTACATTGCCGGAGCTAAAGCACTTGACATTCTCAGTCAATATCCCGGAAGGTTCGAAATGTTACACGTAAAAGACGAAATAGCTGTTAATACTGCTGAGAAATTTGAAAGTGCAATCCTGGGAAAAGGGATCATTCCTACAAAAGAAGCCATCGATCTCGGACGGAAGATTGGTGGTACAACAGTCTTTATCATTGAACAGGAGTCCTATCAAAATGCAACAGCTCTTGAATCTGTAAAAGAAGACCTTGCAGTAATGAAAAAATGGGGTTATTAAATCTAAACATTGTATGATTAAGAAAGTACTATTAGTTTTATTGGTTACTTCTTCCCTGAGTGGGTTTTCCCAAAAAAAGGAGATGTTGTTTAACGGAAAGAACCTCAACGGGTGGAGCATCTTTGTTGCCGACTCAACAATCAAACCTGCATCTTTCTTCTATGTAAAGGATGGGGTGATCGAAACACCCGGAGTACCAATGGGCTATCTCCGCACCAAAAAGGAATATGCGAACTATCGTCTGCATGTTGAATGGCGCTATCCCGAAAAACCAATCAACAGTGGGGTTTTCATTCATACTGTAGGTCCGGACAAAATCTGGCCAAGGCATTACCAGTGCCAGTTGAAACACCTCTTCGCGGGAGATTTTATAATACAAGATGTAGGACTAAAAGCAACAGTCAGAGATACAGTTTATGTTTCAACGGAAAAAGTTAAACCAATCGCTGCAAAAATGAAACCTTCAAGCGAAAACAAGCCTGGAGAATGGAATAGCTTTGATATTGTTTGCAAAGGAAATACTGTAGAAGTAAAAGTGAATAGCGTTCTTCAAAACTACGCCACCAATTGCAGTGAATCAAAAGGTGGAATTGGACTTCAGGCTGAAGGATGCAAAATTCAGTTTCGTAATATCTGGATCGAAAAGATCAAATAAAAGCACAATTAGGATTTAGAATATTTAATAAAAACAGTAAAGCCTCCGGTTTCGGGGGCTTTCTGTTTTATTGCAGAAAACCTTTACTGTTTACCATGTGTTATAATTAAAAAAACGCAACAATGCTGATTGTCATATCCCCTTCAAAAACGCTCGACTTCGAAAAACAAATTACCTGTCAGTCGTATACGCAACCCGAATTTGTAAAAGAGGCTTCTGTTTTGATGAAACCACTCCGAAAACTAAGTGTGGATCAGTTAATGGATTTGATGGGCGTTAGTCCTAAACTTGCCCAGTTAAATCAGCAACGGTACTTTTTATGGCGACCAGAATTCACGCCCGAAACGGCACGTCAGGCACTTTACGCTTTTAGAGGTGATGTTTATTTAGGCCTTGATGCTGACACATTTTTGCCATCCGATATTCAAGCTGCCCAAAATCAGCTTAGGATTCTCTCAGGATTATATGGAGTGCTCCGGCCGCTTGATCTGATAAGACCCTATCGACTTGAGATGGGAATACCATTGTCATTAGGGAAAACCCGCAATCTTTATGAATTCTGGCAGAAGAAAATTACCTCCAAAATGCGGAAAGATCTTGATATTAGCGGATCCAATCTGCTAGTCAACCTTGCTTCTGTTGAGTATTTCAGGGCAATAGATCCTAAAAAGTTAAAAGCAAAAATCGTTACTCCCGAATTCAAAGAAGGGAAAAACGGTACTTACCAGATGGTCTCTTTTTTTGCCAAGAAAGCACGCGGCATGATGACCCGCTTTATCCTCCAAAACGGTTTAACTTCCGAAGAACAATTGCATGCATTTGATAGTGATGGGTATTGCTTCAACAATGATCTTTCGCAGCCGCAAAGACCCGTTTTTACGAGGGGATAAAATAGTTTGAAAGCGTTAGAATGAATTTGTGGAATATCAGATTTCCAGAACCAAAAAGCACAGGAAAATACAACCCATTAAATTACATAGTTGGCTCTCATCTCTCTGCTATATAATTTATTAGCATCTGGATCCCCGACAATTTCACCAGCCTTCGAATCCCAGGTCACTTTGCGTCCCATCCGTATCGCGATATCGCCCATATGACTGATCGTATCTGAAATAATAGCTTCATCAAGCGGACAAAGTTCAGCCTCTTCCCCCCTGATTACAGAAATGAACCGCTTTCCCATGGTGTTGTTTTCACTTTTGATCCAACCTCTGTTATCCTTTGGAAAATTATTTAGTTTCGTGTTAATTTCAGGAATATTGGATTGGGCCGATGATCCACTCAGCGAAATCCAACCTTTTTTACCATAGAACGTGGTGCCGTTCCCCTCCTTTTTCGCACGATGATGCAACATTCCCTCAATCGCGATATCACTGCTTGCAAAATGAACTTCGAGACCATTCACGTACTTGTAATTTACATCCCAGGATAAAATATTATTATACAATTCAGTAGGCCAGTATCGTCCGGTACCATCACAAACGTAATTTCCACTGACTTTATCTTTTAATATCCAAACCAATATATCTAGCGGAGACGAACCCTCACTTCCCATAAGTCCGATACTGTAATCATTGTTATAAACTGAGCTTTGATTTGCTACCCGATCCGGACAATAGGGTCTCATCGGGGCAGGTCCGATCCAACGATCATAATCAAAATCTACAGGTACCGGGACTTCTTTGCAAACCGTGGAAGGCAAATCATTTTTGCCCGGAGCCCACACATCCACGCGTTCAATTTCACCAATCAACCCGTCGCGAATCATTTGATAGCCCTGCAGCATGTGCTCAAATGAACGTTGCTGCGTTCCATAATGAAATTTTACATTATTATCCTTTAACGCTTTAGTTAGAAGAAGATTTTGAGGATAGCTCAAACCGAGTGGCTTGGCCAACATGATGTGCTTTCCGGCTCTTGCTGCCTTTATTGCCGCTAATATATGCCAGTGATCAGGTGTTGTGATGTGGACGGCATCAATATCCTTCCGCTGAAGCAGTTCATCCATATCCTGATAGGCAACACAGACTAATGATTTCGGGTTTTCTTCTGAATAATATTTATTGATCTTATTCGCAAAATATTCGCGCCGATCTTTAAAGACATCGCAAACAGCAATATTCATGACCTCCGCCAGTGGTAAGAAATAAGATATAAGCTCTAAACCACCTCTGGCTCCGACTCCGATATGTCCAAAATTAATCCTTTCATTAGCACCTTTCCAGTTCGAACAGGAGGTTAAAACGGTTGGCAAAAGTGCAGTTCCTATTATCCCGGTTGCTGAACGCCGGACAAAATCCCTGCGGGATATTTCATTCTTTCCCATTAAGTGCTTCTTTTAGAATGGTTACTAATATCGATCAGATTAAATGCCTCCAGATTTTTTCCGAAATGCTCAACTTTTTAGGTACAACATCGTCACCCGAAATTTCATGGATAGCGCAATTAAGCTCTGCCTTTATATGCCTGATAATTGCGCCAATACTCTATGCCCCATGAAAAACCGCTTTGATGGTGCTTTTAGATAAGGCAAATATATCTGTAAGATTTTTACAAACCAAATGGTTTCGTTCCTCCCCAATTCCAGATTCCTGCGCTGATTCATGATTTCGGTTTAATATCAGACTTTAGCTATTTAATGGGATTTATGAATCTCTTTTTAAGTTTTTTTCAATCACATTTCACTGCAAGATTTTGTTATTTTGGACTTTAGCCTTTATCCATGATCCTTTAAGCTTTGAGTTGCGTCTTGCGTCTGATAGTATTATCTTTGCACCTCAATTTCCGATGGAAAAACATAAGAAAATTGCATTTGATGAAGAATTTTAAAAGAACGCTGATCACCTCAGCTCTGCCATACGCCAACGGCCCAGTTCATATTGGCCATCTTGCAGGAGTGTATGTTCCTGCCGACATTTATGCGCGCTACCTTCGATTAAAAGGAGAAGAAGTTGCGTTTATCGGTGGCTCAGATGAACACGGCGTTCCCATCACGCTTAAAGCTAAAAAAGAGGGGATTACACCTCAGGATGTGGTGGACAAATACCACGGGATGATCAAAGACTCGTTTGAAAAATTTGGGATATCTTTTGATATTTATTCGCGGACAAGTTCAAAAATTCATCACGAAACGGCCTCCGAATTTTTTAAAACATTGTACGACAAAGGGGATTTTATCGAGCAAACTTCCGAACAATTTTATGACGAAGAAGCTAACCAATTCCTGGCTGACCGCTATATCACAGGAACTTGTCCGAGATGTAATTACGAAAAAGCATATGGCGACCAGTGCGAAAGCTGCGGAAGTACCCTCAATGCCACAGACCTGATTGATCCGAAATCGGTTCTTAGCGGAAACAAACCGGTGATGAAAGTGACCAAACACTGGTTTCTGCCACTTGATCAATATGAACCCTGGTTACGGGAATGGATTTTGGAAGGTCACAAAGAATGGAAACCCAATGTTTACGGTCAATGTAAGTCCTGGATCGACGGTGGATTAAATCCTCGCGCGGTGACACGGGATCTCGACTGGGGTGTCCCTGTTCCTATCGAAGAAGCCAAAGGTAAAGTGCTTTATGTATGGTTCGATGCGCCAATCGGTTATATTTCGGCAACCAAAGAATGGACCCCAGACTGGAAGAAATGGTGGAAAGACCCTGAAACCAAACTGATTCATTTTATCGGGAAAGACAACATCGTTTTCCACTGTATTATCTTCCCTGCGATGCTTAAAGCTGAAGGATCCTATATTTTACCAGAAAATGTACCTGCCAACGAATTCCTTAATCTTGAAGGTGATAAAATTTCAACTTCGCGAAACTGGGCAGTTTGGCTGCACGAATATCTCGAAGACTTTCCTGGCAAAGAAGATGTTCTGAAATATACCCTTACAGCAAATGCTCCCGAAACAAAAGATAACGACTTTACCTGGAAAGATTTCCAGACCCGCAACAACAGCGAGTTGGTAGCGATTCTTGGCAATTTTGTAAACCGCACATTAGTACTTACAGATAAATACTATAATGGCGAAGTTCCAGTATCAGGTGAATTAACAGAATACGACAGGAATGCCCTACGTGAAATCAGCAATCTTAAAGCAGAGGTAGAGAAATCGCTGGATACTTTCCACTTTCGCGAAGCACTGAAAAACGCGATGGATATGGCTCGTCTTGGGAACAAGTACCTTGCAGATATGGAGCCATGGAAGGTTGTGAAGAGTGATCCTGAGCGCGTGAAAACAATTATGAATGTTGCGCTGCAGATTACAGCCAATCTGACCATTGTTTTTGAGCCATTCCTCCCTTTCTCAATGGAGAAACTCAGGGGATTTTTGAACCTTGAAAAATTCAGTTGGCAGGAACTCGGACGAACCGATCTTATCGGGGCAGGTCACAAAATAAATACACCGGAACTTCTTTTCGAGAAAATTGAAGATGAGGCTATTCAGGCTCAGGTCGATAAGTTGCTGGCAACAAAGAAAGCCAATGAAATGGAGGAGGTTAAAGTAAACCCAGCAAAGGATAACATTGAATATGAGGATTTTGCCAAAATGGATATCCGTATTGGTACAATTATAGCCGCTGAGAAAGTTGCCAAAACTAAAAAGTTATTGAAACTCACCATTGATACAGGCATCGATCAACGAACCGTCGTCTCGGGAATCGCTGAATATTTCGAACCAGAAAAGATTATCGGACAACAAGTTTCCCTGTTAATGAACCTTGCACCCAAAACCCTGAAGGGAATCGAATCGCAAGGAATGATTTTAATGGCTGAGAACAGCGACGGATCTCTTGTTTTCGTAACTCCTGCCTCTAAAATCAAAGATGGCTCGGAGGTGAGATAAAGTCCACAGTACATTAGGTAGTGCTTTCCAAATGCTGAATAATTTTAAAAAGACGGCATTGGGGAAGCATTATTATTTCCACCTCTCTCCTGCTCCCACATTCACCATAACCTCGTAAAGATTTAACTACAGATTGCGTCACTAAATCCAGAAAATCGGAATGTCCTGAGGGTTAAATCTTTGTAAAGAAGCGTCTAATCAATTTGGTTTCAGAATGCACGGCAATATTTATTCTTTCCGCAATATTTTACTAAAATGAACCAATAGATTATTATATTCGTACCGGCAAGATAAGATGTAATTGATAATGGCATGATATGATAAAAGATATTGCCGTTCTATCGCCGCTATATGTTACTATTTTCTGGGGAATCGTTTTAATCGCCAACTCCCCGAAAAGCAAGCCAAAATTCCTATTGGGAATCTTTATGCTTGTTGCTTTCTTCCTTTATCTCACCCATGCATTTTTTTTCACAAACAACTATCTTGTTTATTTTCATACCGAAAGTATATACCTGCTCACATCGCTCACCGTTTACCCGCTTTACTTTTGCTACATTAAATTATTAACGATTGAGAACTCCTTCAAAAAGAAGAATTTGGTCCATTTTGTGCCTGCAGTTTTACTTGCATCGGCTTCATTTATTGTGGGATTTTTCCTCAACGATCAGCAAAGGCTTGATTATGTTGATGCGTTTGTAATACAGCGCGATAGATCAGGAATGGCCTTGCTATCACCCGGCTGGATAAAAAGTGGCATATTCATAATTTGTCGCGTGTTGTTTGTAGGTCAGGTTTTTTTTTATCTCCTTAAAGGTGCCATCCTGACGCAGCAGCATGACCGAAGAATCGCAAATTTCTATTCCAATATGGAAGGCAAATCGTTGGTTTGGGTTAGAATGGTCACCTTTTCTTTTTTGTTGACCTCCATAATGAGTATCACCTTTGCAATTATCGGACGCAACACGTTTCTGTATGATGAATATTTGCTTTTGGTCCCTTCCATTATTTTCAGCGTACTACTATATATCATAGGCTACCTGGGAAATATAACCAACCGAGTCCTTGTAGCAACCGATTTAAAACAGTTCCAATCAACTGATTCGAAGGTCACCGATTCTGAATCAGTGCGCGAAAGAATTTTAAATCTATTTACACAGGATAAAATATTCCAAAACCCAAACCTATTAATTACCAATTTGAGTGAATCGCTTAATACGACAAGTGACGATGTTTCGAAGTTAATTAATGAAGAATTCAAAACTGACTTTAATAATTTCGTCAACAATTACAGGATTAGAATTGCCAAGGAGCTTATTGATAAAGATAAGGAAAACAAGTTTGCTCTTGAATGTATTGCCGCCGATTCAGGTTTTGGTTCACTAAACTCTTTTACCAGGGTATTCAAATCGTACGAAGGAATTACCCCTCAAAAATTCCGGGAGATATGCAGGCAAAGAGATTTTTCCTGACAAAGGAGTAGCCAACATAATTTACGGACATAAAAAAACCGCAGAAAGATTTCTGCGGTTAACTTTCTGTTGAAGAAAATTATTTCTTAACTTCAGTTGCTTTTTTAGCTTTTTTAGCTGTAACGGCTGGTTTAACTGCAGCTTTGTCAGCTGGTTTAGCAGCAGCGGCAGGAGCAGCAGCTTCAGTTTTTGCAGGAGCTTTTTTAACTTCTTTTTTCTTGTCCTGTGCGTTAACAGAAACCAAACCTAATACAAATAAAAAACTTAAAGCGAGTACTAACTTTTTCATAATGGAAAATTTTATAATATTGTTTACGGGGTCAAATGTATCGTCTCAACTATGAAGGAATCATGAAGATTTAACCAAGAAATGGTGAATTAACATTTTTTAACGGAAGCTTTAAAATAAATGTAGACCCTTCACCCTTTTTTGATTCAACTTCGATCGATCCGCCATGAAAGCGGACAATGGAACTGACAATTGAGAGGCCTAATCCGTGACCTTCACCAAATGAAGGTTCAATTCTTTTAAAACGATCGAAAATAAAAGTTATCTGATCCGGATCAATCCCTATCCCATTATCGGTCACTTTAATGCAGAAATTACGCCCGGCAATAAAGCTATCTATTCGAATTTTTCCTCCCTCGTTATTGTATTTAATGGCATTGCTTATAAGATTAAATATCAGGATGTACAATAACGACTTATTGACACTTGCCAGAGAATCGCTTGGAGGTACATAGTTTTCAATGGTGATGTTCTTCATCTCTGCCCGATCTTCGATATTAAGGATAATCTCATCAACAACATCCCGGACTATAACATCATCATTTTTAGCGTACTGATCATTCTCAATCCGGGCAATCAAGAGCAGAGCCTTGATAATCTGTTGCAAGCGGTTCAGTTGATTTTGCTGATCCATTACATTGGCAACAAATGGTTCGGGCAAATTTCCTGATGTTAGTAAATTCTCTAACTTGCTTTGCATAATCGAAATCGGGGTAAACAGCTCATGCGATACATCAGCAGTAAATTTTTGCTGGTTCTTAAGGATTGCCGTGACTTTGTGCATCAATTCATTCAAGGCATTATTCAAATAAACAAAGTCAGAGGTGGTACTATCCAATTCGGAATAATTGAAGGTTTCGGGATTCGTGATTGTTTTTAATTTCGGAATAATCTTCCGGTTAAGCGGATGGAGCAGGTATTTGTTAATGCCAATATCAAATATAATTGTGATTGAAAGCACCACCAGTATTATTGTAATTGAAATATTCTCCAGGGTTCTGTTTAAAGAACTCATGAGTTGCAGGTTCTTCCCAATCTCAAGTATATAGTTCTGATCATCAACAGTGAAAGTATAGTTAAGAATTCGATAATCAAACTCTTCGTCTTCAATGATTCTCGCCTCATCCGAAAAAATAGTCTTTCCTGTACTTTTTTGAGTGTCGAGATCAATGGTGATATATTCATCCTTAAGCATATTATAACTCGCATAAACACTGTCTTTTTCTATATCCAGAAACGATTTAATGCCAATCTTACCCACTATTGCCATTGTTTTTTCTTTCATCTTAATCAAGTTGCGATCTGTATGCATCAGCGCCTGCTTGTCGATAAATTGTTGAAGCATGATGAATAGGATAAAAAATATCACAATTTTGGAAAGAGCACCAATCATTGCCAGTTTTAGCTCGAGTCTCATATCTTTTGATATATGTAATTACTAATTAACACCTTGACGAATAGAATCCGGGAATGGCGCAAAATTCAGACAGAATGAATTTCGTTTTCAGTTTCCAAATGTAATACCTGGAATTATAAACAGAAAAATACAATAAAATATTACACTAAATTGCAAGACATTTTTTTGATTTGGTTTGAATCTTCAAATCGCCATAAATATTTTGAATTATGCATGTTCTAATAGTTGAGGATGAGATCTCGCTGTCCAAAGAAGTGAGAAACTATCTTGAAAAGGAGGGATTTTCATGTGATGAGGCACATACCGGAAAGGTTGCCTCTGATAAACTGTTCTCAAACGATTACGATCTTCTCCTACTCGATTTGGGGTTACCTGATTATGATGGATTGGACTTGTTGAAAGAAACGATTGCCAACAATTCAGATACCGCAGTTATCATCCTTTCAGCCAGAAGTGCACTGGAGGATCGTATCAAAGGGCTTAATGTTGGAGCCGATGATTACCTTCCTAAACCATTTTCACTGCTAGAATTAAAATCGCGTATCATGGCAGTCATGCGACGAAAACACGGAATCAGAGCCAATATCATACAGATCAACAATTTAGAAGTTGATCTAGATAAACGAATGGTCACTTCAGGCGGAAATATGATCACATTAACCCGCAAAGAGTATGATATTCTGAGTTTTCTGATTCTAAATAAAAACAGGGTAGTTACACGACTTCAGATCTCGGAA
>JANYLE010000422.1 GCA_025363795.1 Mariniphaga sp.
ACCCACATTTGGAGTGCGTTGCAAATAAATTCTTTTCCAAACTCATGCACCATCTGGGCTTCCCAGATATTGGTCACCCAACCAAATTTATTGAGTTCAAAACCTTTATCAAAATGAATAGACTGCGTGTGCATCACCTCCCTATGTCCCAGGTCTAATCCCCAACCCTTGTAAGTTTCGATGGGACCAACGCCCCGACGGCTGTTATACCCGGTAATTTCATGCCCGTTTGAACCACTTTGCCGGGCACATATAAAATCCATTGTCCAACCATCAAGATTCACACAGTCGATAAAATCGCTTTTACCTTGTGCCGGTTTACAGAAATGTTCGGTGGAAGGATAAAACGGATACGATGGCGAACCATCGGCCCCGCCTCCGTCAATATTATGCTGACTCCATATTACAGCATGTGCGGTATGAATATTCTCTTTTTCAGCCAAATATTTTAAACTGTCAGCAGATAGAAAGCCTCCCATAATTGATTGTGGCCGATATCTTTTGCCTACAAACTCAGATATTATTTGAATAGCTTCGGTCATTTCCCTGTTCACCCTTTCGCGTGGAAGGTACATCGCCGGAAAATAGCCAGGGAAATAAGTAACCTCATCGCCATATTTTTGCTGACATTCAACAACGTAGTCGCGAATTTCACAATAGTTTTTCCGTTTATCTTCGAGTGCATTCAGGGTAAAGCCCCAGGTGAGACGGCCATCGGGATTGTTTCGTGAAAATGCTTCCCTCATTGAACGTACCCCATCGAGCGTATGCCATGTGGATTCGTCACGCGGATGCAGCTTGACATCGCGTGATACTTCCCACGGAGTTGTGCGAATCATTATGCAAAGGGTGACAAACCTGTTTCCAGCAATTGTGAGGGGTGATCCACTTGGGAATAAACTGTTTGGAGTACCGTTCAAAAGGTCGGGTCCGGCTATTAATCCGGCACTTGATAAGGCAGCGTTTCTAATAAATGAGCGTCTCTTCATATTGTTTAAGATATTGGCAATTGGTTTTTCAAAGATAGATTATTCCCAAATATGAAGCAGACTTCCCAAGCGAATGTGTGCAGTCGAATCAGTATATTTCAAATGAACCTTTGCTAAAATGCCTGTTAATCAATATACATATGCGATTTTGACTTCATTTTTCTTCCCTTTTGTTAAATAATTAAACTGCGATAAAGTTGAAATACCCTAAGGGTGGATTCCCCTCAAATTTTCTATCGGTAACCGGAAAAATAAATATTGGAATTTATTAAAAAATACTATTTTTACATCGTGTCACCTTTTATTAAATTCATGCTATCATGTCGGTAACCCGTTTTGGCATTTCAATAGAACAACCCTTATTAGAGGCTCTTGACGAATACGTGAAGGAGAATCAGTTTACCAATCGGTCACAAGCTATCCGTCAGTTGATTAATAAGAACATAGTGGAGAAAAAATGGCAATGCAACAATATGGTTGCTGGTGCCATCACCTTGTTGTATGATCCGAAAAAAAGGGAAATCATGAACCAGATTGCTGCTGAACTTGAGAAATTTCATTCCGAAGTTTTATCCTCTCAGCGTTTTATGCTTGAACCCGATAAATGGCTGGAAGTTGTTGCAGTGAAAGGTTTGGCAAGCCGGTTAACGGAACTCTCAGATGCCTTGATCTCGATCAAAGGGCTCTCACATGGTAAGTTAAGCATGAGCCGGGCTGATTAAAAGCACCAATTTTTAAAATTAAAACTTCTGATTATGGAAAATATCTCTTCTCAACTCACCGATAAACTCAGCGCGATAGAGGATTGGTACACGAAGCGACAAGGATCTATCGTTGCATTCTCAGGCGGAATTGATTCTGCACTGGTACTTTATCTTGCCCGAAAATTTCAGGGAAAGAAAAATGCTATCGGTGTGATTTCCAATTCGGAAAGTCTCAAAAATCGCGACTTTCAGCAGGCAAAAGCTTTTTGCGAAAAGTTCGACATTCAACTGGAAGTCATCTTTACCCAGGAGCTTGCAGACGAAAGATACAACCAGAATCCTATCAATCGTTGTTTCTTTTGTAAAGAGCACTTGTTTAATGACCTGACTGACATTAGTATAAAATATCCCGGCTTTGAAGTTCTGAGTGGCACCAATGCTGACGATCTGGGTGATTATCGCCCCGGACTCGATGCTGCCCGAAAATTTCAGGGAAAGAAAAATGCTATCGGTGTGATTTCCAATTCG
>JANYLE010000430.1 GCA_025363795.1 Mariniphaga sp.
AAAATTGAATTCTCCTCCCTTGACCGAAACATTCCCTTTGAAAAGGGTTGAGTTTTGAACGGCATAGGTAAATGGTGTTTGACCACCGTTTCCAAGTGTGCTAATCATCGTGGGTTTATCAAAAACGGTTGGATAGAGTAGTCCGTTAAAACCCATAATCTTCTCACCCTTCAAATTCTGAATCTCACCCCAAACTGAAACAGTTGAGAGTGGTTTCAACGTATCAGTCAGTTGCTCGACGGGCTTATCATTTATTTCAAGCGTTTTAACATGGTACAGGGGAACACTGAGCCGAAGGGCAGGATCGCCTAAAAGTGCGAATTTCGCTGCATTGACAGAACCTCCCAACTCATTTTTTGCCAGACGGATAATATCTCCCATACGAAGTGTTTTCCCATCTTGATCTGTTTCAAACACATATTTGAAGAAACTCCTGTTCATCTCAAAATTTGACGAAGAGTACACAAGACGGGTGGTAGAAAAAAGGGCAACTCCCCCTCCTACCTTGTTGAAAAGGACATGTTCACCGGCTGACTGTTTATCTTTCAGATCCCAACGACTGAATTCACAGGTGGCCGTGACGAAAACAGGTAATTTGTCAATATTGCTCCAACTATCAATATCACTGACGGTCAATATTTTCTCGTGAGCTAAACCCTCATCGTTTGCATGTCCTATATAATTAATAATCAAGGCACCCTGTTTTACGCGGGTGTTCAATGCCTTATTCACATCCGGATACAGTTTTTCGGGAGTCGTCACTGCCTTGTAAGCATCAAGGTAAATCTTATCGGTGTAAAACGCAGGATAATTGTCGTTTACAAAATTTGCAAGATTTTCTGAATCTGACACATGGATATTATTATCCTCATCATCGCCTACAAAACAAACGACATTCCGCCATTCGCCCAACGTAGCAGCCGTGCAATAATGGAGTGTTTTATCTACCACGGCTTTTGCTTCGGCAGCATTGACGCATGGTATCCGGCCAATTCCAATATCAACAATGCCGCTTTGCCCGCCTTCATCATCACCCAGCAATCCAAAATAGTCATCGGAGACAAATGAGCTGGCAGGATTCAATGAACTCTCCGATTGCCAGGTTGGGATATAGTCAGGATTTTCGGTGGTTGCCGCATGAGCATTATCATAGGTTCCCTTCCCGAACAATAAAAGGTATTTTAGTTTGGAACCACTGTTATCTATTGATTTGCGATAGAGTAAACGCACAAAGTTCCGGATAGCTGTAACATCTGCAATACCTCCTGAGAACTCGTTGAAAATCTGCGACACATTCACAACAGTCACTTCCAACCCATCATTCTGCCGGTGAAACTGCGCGAGGCGTTCGGCTTCGCTTTTAAAATCAGGGGAAGTGATAATCAACAGATCAGGTGTTGCCAATCCATGCAGATCCTGGTTCGTCACCTCCTCCACCTTTTCTATAGCCGGAAAATCAGCCAGCGGGTCGAAGGCAATAAACCAACGTAGTGAATCAGTGGCGACTTTGAATGAGAGGGTATTTGCTATCGTTTCTGATGGGATTTCATTAGGTTTCAGCGGGGAAGTGATCTCCCAGATTTTTAGCCCGGGACTGGCATTACCAATCCTGAATTCAGCCGAATTCCCGGTTCCAACCGAACGACTATCGCAAAACAGAAACTGTCCGCCCTGCATGTTCAATTTGCAACGGGCCTGAACGCGGATAAAGTCGAGCCAACATCTTCCGTTAGCAGATGCGTTATATTTTAGTGAAAGGCTCACATCGTTGCCAATCACATTCGCCGGAAAAATGCTCTCCCTGAGATCAGCATAATCAGCATCAGCGACAGTGGAATAAGGGCTGAAGTTCAATGTTCCGGCTGTTGTATTATTGATTGTTAAACTCATGGACGAAGAAAAATCGCAACGACCGGCAGCTGATATAGTTATTTTGACCGGTTCACTGTTAATACGATCCGAAAATCTAAAAACCTTTTCAAAGGTAGCGTTCGGTGTCAGAAGACTCGCAAACCAACGACTTCCGGTTTCAATAAGGTTGTACGTCTCCTCTTCGAAAAAAGTAAAATCATCAAATTCGTTGACAATTGTAGTCGAAGTTTCCGTCCTCAATGGAGCCACCGGCACATTAAGATCTGTTGCAAAGTCTTCGGAGAGGTAAAGGAAAGAAAGTCCCCCGGCAAAAGGGTTAATGCTATGAATGAAAGCTTTAGAAACCGGGTTAAACTCCCAGGTCACACTCCCCGGCACATAAATCAGAAAACAATCATTTTGCTGTTTGTCTTTAGTTGGCCAGATGCGGTATTGTATAAGGTCATCGGCCGATGGTAAATGATTCATTTGCGGAAGCTTCCCTGGTGGAAAACCGAATACTTTCACCTTTTGCGGCGACAGAAATCCCATCGTTTTAAGAGTTGCAAAAGAAATCCGGTGAATGCCTGACTGACTTGCTCTTGCTTTAATCCAACGCCCCGAAGCAAGTACCGAATTGGTAACCGGATACGATTTTAATGTATTTATTCCTGATGAATTAACAGATTGCTTTTTTGCACCTACTGAATCCGGTATGGAGCCGGAATTAAATGGCGGGGAATCGTTGAATCCAGGTTCACCGTTTGTCCCTGATATCAAAGCCAAACCATTCTTTCCCAAATTATTGGAAAAAATATTCTGGACGTAAAATAAAAGGAGAATTATAAGCAAACGCTTCATCCGGGAGTACCTTATTAAAATTTAAGTAATATTAGTACACATTACCGGAATCACAAAACAAATGGTGGTGCCAGGCTGAAAAAGATTACTTTGTGATTATTTTACACTACTTCGTAAATTTTTCTTTACTTCAACATAAAATTGATCATCAAAATTTCGATATTTTCCAATATATTTGTGGCGTAATCGCAATTGATCAAGTTTTTTTGTTAAACCGGATCAATGCCGGGTAAAAGATTTGATTTATACCTATATTTGTACCTCAGAAGTAAAGTGAATCTAAACGACATCACAATATGAAGCTTAATGTTTTAGTCTATCTGGTCTTAAGTTTACTGGTTGTAACCTCATGTAATTTAATCAGAGGGAAGAAAAAAAGCGCATCATCCACAACAGGCTGGGCGTACAATGACGCCAAAACAGGTGGATTCGAGTATCGTTCTGGATATAGCCAGAATGCCGGTCCGGGTTTGGTTTATATCCAGGGTGGAACTTTTACCATGGGACGGGTCGAACAGGACGTAATGTTCGACGGGAATAATATTCCACGCCGTGTAACCGTTGCCTCATTTTACATGGATGAAACTGAAGTACGCAATGTTGACTGGAGAGAATACCTTTATTGGTTGCAGCGCGTCTATCCAAACGATCGCGACATTTACAAAGCTGCGTTACCTGACACCCTTGTCTGGCGCGATGAACTCTCTTATAACGAGCCATATCTTGAAAATTACCTTCGTCATGCTGCCTACTCTGAATATCCGGTGGTTGGAGTGAGTTGGGTTCAGGCCGATAAATATTGCAGATGGAGAACTGACAGGGCAAATGAAGCAATTCTTATAAATAATCAAAAATTACAACCCGATCTTGCACAGACCGGAGATAAAGTATTTACTTCCGACGGTTATCTTAACGGCGTTTATGACGGTGTTGAAGGAAAAAGACCAATCAAAAACCTCAGTAAAGATGGTGGCACACGCCGCGTAAATATGTCAGATGGAATTGTATTGCCACGTTACAGACTTCCTACGGAAGCTGAATGGGAATATGCAGCACTTGGCCTCGTTGGAAATTCGGAAGATGAAGTTATTCTTGAACGCCGGATTTATCCCTGGAATGGCAATCAGATCAGAAACAGCGATAAAAAACACCGTGGGTCAATGATGGCCAACAATGTAAGAGGACGCGGCGACTATATGGGTACTGCCGGAGCTCTTAATGATGGTTATGAAATTGCAGCACCGGTAAAATCATTCGCACCAAACGATTACGGTTTATATTGCATGGCTGGGAATGTCAATGAATGGGTTCAGGATGTTTACAGACCTACCTCATCAATGGAGGTTAGTGAATTTCAACCATTAAGAGGCAATGTTTACACCAATTACCGACGCGGTACAGATGGTAAACCCATCAAAGACAAGTATGGCGAATTGCAAAGAGATACAGTAGCAAACTATACAAACTTCAAAGATGGAGACTATCAGTCCGTAATTGCTGAAGCAGAAGAGTGGAAAACTGACAGTCTCGCGTTAACTACGGATCAGATGTACGCTTCCGGAACCGGTAATTCAGGGCCACGGATTTCAGACCACAGCCGTGTTTACAAAGGTGGAAGCTGGAAAGATCGTACTTATTGGTTAGGCCCGGGGACCCGCAGATATATGGATGAACGAAAAGCAACAAACGATCTTGGTTTCCGATGTGCAATGACTCATCTTGGAGATTCAAATACTAAATAGCACAATATAAAAACGAAATCACAAAAAACCTCATCCTAAAATGGGGTTTTTTGTTTAATACCAATCCGATGTCAATCAAAGAATTATACGAGATCTTCACAAAATACCCAAGGATATCTACCGATACCCGACGTATCGAAAAGGATTCACTTTTTTTTGCTTTGAAGGGAGAAAATTTCAACGGCAATAGTTACGCAGCAACAGCATTGGAAAGCGGTGCAGCTTATTCGATCGTTGATGAGGCGGCCTGTAAAATCGATGATCGTTATATCCTGGTTGACAATGTACTTTCT
The DNA here is from genome assembly GCA_025363795.1 of Mariniphaga sp. GTDB lineage: Bacteria > Bacteroidota > Bacteroidia > Bacteroidales > Prolixibacteraceae > JAAFHB01. The sequence goes on from JANYLE010000430.1 coordinate 4,748, forward strand.
ACGTTGCAGGAATTGGCTCGTTATCACCGGTTACAGCTTGGGATACCCATCATTGCAATCACAGGAACCAACGGCAAGACCACCACCAAAGAACTGGTCACTGCGGTATTGTCTAAAAAATTCAGGGTTGAATCGACGAAAGGCAATCTGAACAATCACATCGGAGTTCCTCTTACTTTATTGTCGATGAATGCGCTAACGCAGATAGGCATTGTAGAGATGGGGGCCAACCATCCGGGAGAAATAGCGGCATTATGCGAAATCGCACTGCCCGATTTCGGATTGATAACCAATGTTGGGATGGCACATCTTGAAGGGTTTGGCTCCTTCGAAGGGGTTAAAAAAACCAAAGCTGAGCTCTATCGGTTTATTGAGCAAAAAGGGGGTAAGATTTTCAGGAATATGGCTAATATTCATTTGAATAAGATGGCCGGAACTGCCGAAACAATCGGGTATAAAACCAGTCGTGAAGGAGAAGGGATTGAAGGAGAATTGCTCCAATCAGCGCCATACATGGTTTTCCAGGTTAAATTCCCGAAAGGGTGGCTTTATCTGAAAACCAATCTTGCCGGAGGATACAATCTGGAGAATGCACTCGCCGCAGTTTGTATTGGCAACTATTTCGGTGTGAATCCAATGGAAATCAAGGAGGCGATCGAAGAATATAAACCTTCGAACAACCGCTCACAATTCATCCGTACAGCGCATAACCAGATTTTGATGGATGCCTATAATGCCAATCCTACAAGTATGGATGCGGCACTTGACAATTTCAGCGCTTACGATGCTCCGTTGAAAGGGGTCATTCTGGGGGATATGCTTGAACTCGGGGAAGCATCGCACGAGGAGCATCAGAAAATTGCAGATAAACTGTCAACCATGAACCTCCCGTTGGTTTTGCTTACCGGAAAGGAGTTTTCAAGATGCAACGTTCCTTCCAATTCAATTGTATTTGAAGATACTTCCCACCTGATTAATTATATAGAAAGCACTAACCCTCAGGGATTCCTCTTCCTCCTAAAGGGTTCACGAGGTATGAAACTGGAGAGTGTTGTCGGTTTGCTGTGAAGTTGCGAGGGCAATAAGATGCGGAGAATGAACAGGAATTTCATCTTCACGCTTTTATTCAAAACGCCAAAACAAGACGATATCGCGATGACAAGCTTATAAAGCTTACCTTAAATACTAACTTTGCAGCCATTAGCAATGTTTAAATCATACCTATAATGCCAGACAGGCGCAATTTAAAAGATCATCTTATCCATCCGGCTTTCAGTCAGATCGGCAAAATCTCCGATCAGGAGGGAACAGAGACCTATGTTGTAGGAGGCTTTGTTCGCGACGTACTTTTGGGCCGTAAGCGGGAAGTTTATGATATAGATATTGTCACGGTCGGCAGCGGAATCGATCTGGCAACCAAAGTTGCGGCATCGTTACGCCCGGGACTTAAAGTAAGTGTTTTCAAGAATTTCGGAACGGCGATGTTCCGATTTAACGATATTGATTTTGAGTTTGTCGGAGCACGTCGCGAGTCGTATCGTCACGAAAGCCGCAAACCTATCGTTGAAGACGGAACCCTCGAAGATGATCAGAAACGACGTGATTTCACTATCAATGCTTTGGCCATATGCCTCAACAGTGACCGTTTTGGCGAATTACTCGATCCGTTTGACGGCGTTGGCGATTTAGCGAATAAATTGATTAAGACTCCGCTCGAACCGGAGATCACCTTCTCTGATGATCCGTTACGAATGCTCAGAGCCATACGGTTTGCGACGCAGCTCAATTTCATTATCGAGGAAAAGACACTTACGGCCATCCAAACCCAATCCAACCGGCTGGGAATCGTTTCGAAGGAACGGATAACCGACGAGATCAATAAAATCATGCTTACACCTACCCCATCTATCGGATTTAAATTACTCGAAAAGACGGGTTTACTGGCTATTATACTTCCTGAAGTTCAGAAACTAAAAGGTCGCGAGACGCGAAACGGCATCGGGCACAAAGATAATTTTTACCATACGCTCGAAGTGCTCGACCGGATATCAAAAAATACTGATAACCTGTGGTTGCGTTGGGCCGCTTTGCTCCACGATGTTGCGAAACCGGTCACCAAACGGTTTGATGAGCGGCTGGGCTGGACCTTTCATGCCCATAATTTCATTGGGGAGAAGATGTTGCCTTCAATTTTCGACCGGCTAAAACTTCCGCTCAACGAAAAACTCAAGTACGTTCAGAAGATGGTTTCGCTCCACATGCGCCCCATTGTTTTATCGGAAGAGGAAGTTACCGATTCTGCGGTGCGACGATTGCTGTTCGATGCGGGGGATGATATTGATGACCTGATGACCCTTTGCGAAGCCGATATCACCTCGAAGAATCCCGAAAAGGTGAGCCGGTTCCTTTCCAACTTTCAGTTGGTGCGCGAGAAATTGAAAGACATTGAAGAAAAGGACGCCCTCCGCAATTTTCAACCTCCCATCACAGGTGAAATCATCATGGAAACCTTCTCGCTTCAGCCTGGTCGCGAAATCGGAATCCTCAAATCGGCGATTAAGGAGGCAATCCTTGAAGGAGAAATCCATAACAATTACGAGGATGCCTACCAGTTTATGCTGACCAAAGGGAAAGAGCTGGGGCTTGCTGCCAAAGCCTGATCCAGCTTCATCGTT
>JANYLE010000494.1 GCA_025363795.1 Mariniphaga sp.
GAGTTACAGGACTGGGAACAACTTATACGATAAAGGAAAAAGAAAGAAGACGGGGAACTATAGAATTTTCAAACGGGCCAAAATTGCTTATTCAGTTGGACTGGATTGATGAGATCACTGCATCAACGATGGCAGATGGTATTGAGGTTCATACCGTAGTACCATTGGTGGGTCAGATTTTTATGGATAAAGTCCCGATAGGGAACTTTATTTATGAAAAGGTTTCACAGGTTCTTTCGCAGGGAGAGGCAAAGGAAAAGTTCAGTTTAGTGAGTGGTTCCTATACCGAAAACTCTCTTGGAACGGCGGTGATCCACCGGATTACAGGTGTGCTCAACAACAGGAAATTTACCGCTGAATACAATGTATTGTTTGGCCTGTCCGATATAAAATCAGAGAGTGAGACGTTGGCATCGATGATCTTCCAGAATTGTAATCCTGAAAATCTGCAATCATTTGACAAGCAGAAAATCTCGAAAAACAAGATGTTTATGACATCATCAAGTTCAAATGTAGGAACTCCTTCGATGAAGAAGGGAACAAAGCAGGAGTGGTATCCGCTTTTCATCAAAGAAAATTCAAAACCGGAAGAGATTGTCACAAGTCTTGAAATTTTGATTTGTTTATTCTTTGGTATGGGGAACATGTAGCCATCCTGAATACCTTCATTTTACGGGTTAAAAGATAAAACGACAGCTTCTGTATTGTGCTTTAATTTGACTATTTATAGCTCAACCCATCTCCAAATTTAAACAGCGCGTATCCTTTTGGTTTCAGATAACCCGGCACATCTGACTGATTTTCAAGAACAGCCTTATTCGAAATAGGTGTTGTGAATGGCATTTTGCCGGTTGGGTTAAAGGTTCCGCTCACCACATCAAGCAAGGCTTCGGGCGTTGTACCAAAAGTTGCCAATACTGTTTTTAAATTTCCATTGTCGATTTCGTCAATTACCCAGGGGTTAGTGAAGTTGATCGCCACAATTGTCGGTTTATTGCTTTTGATTTCATTGACCCGGGAAACATCCACTTTATTTTTTGATAAACCCAGCTCTATTGGAGCACCTGTAGAACCAAATAAGCTGCCGCCATTAGGTATCAACCACAGTAAAACAACATCGGCCTCTTCTTTGGTTGATACAAATTGAAGGTTCCATTTATTTGGTTCAGGCTTGATAACGGTGTTTGGAGTTTTGGTTCTTCCATTGTCATAGCAGGTTTCAAAGTAAACTTTGGTGCCTTTTTGAAGCGGCAAAACCTTGGTGTCGTTGCGCAGTAAAACAATTGATTTTCGCATGGCTAAATCAGCCTTCTTTTGAAATTCAGCATTACCCACCAGCTTTTCCGCGGCTTCTGGATCGACATACGGATTCTCGAACAAGCCCAGGTCAAATTTCTCCTTTAATAGCCTTACAATCGATTCGTTGATCCTTGCTTCGGTAACCAATCCTTTTCTTACAGTTTCGAGTAATAAAGTCGGGTCGGCGCTTCCTGAGAAAATATCGACACCGGCATTAATTGCTTTCTGGTAACGTTCAAGGATGGTAAGGTTTTCGACACCCCAGGGCATCATATCAATCGGGCCGGTATCTGAATTGATGATTCCTTTGAAACCCAGTTTATTTCGTAATAAATCAGTAATAACGGCTTTGTTGTACGAGTAACCAACCTCTTCGAATTTTGTACCGCTGGGTTTGGAATAGTAAGGCATAATTGACGAAGTCCCCGCTTCGATTGCAGCTTTAAAAGGTTTTAGGTGATATTCAAACATTCCGCCCGGATAATGCTGATTTTTGCCCCAGTCGAAATGAGAGTCCTGCCCTTCAGCCTGCGGACCTCCGCCCGGAAAATGTTTCGTGGTCATGGCTACCGAATGAATTCCCAGTTTCTTGCCTTGAAAACCAAGAACAATTTCCCTGATCATATCAGCAGCTAAATCGGCGCTTTCGCCAAATGTCCCTTCAATGCGCTGCCAACGGGGTTCGGTCGACAAATCGGCCTGGTACATATATCCTTTTCGCAATCCAACAGCCGACCATTCCTGAGCGGCAATTTCAGCAAATTCGCGTGTGAGTTTCAGATCGCGCATCGCAGCAAGTCCAAGTTCTCCAGGCCATTTCGAGAAAACGGTTGTTCCCACACTCAACCCGATAGAGTTATCTACTGTTACATGGTTCCGCGGGTTGGACGCTACAATAGAAGGTATTCCAAGGCGTGAGCTTTCAGACAAAGCCTGAAGGTTGTTCGACCATTCGGCCATTATTTTGGCGCTTGTGTTTGCCCTGAGGATAAAGTGGCGTAAATTATAAGTCATCACCGCTTTCGTTGTACCTGCTGCTGACATGTTTGGATTTGGCAATGGCTTGCGCGTAAACATATTTATGGTCTGAACAAGGTCCTCCTCATTGAACCCACTTGTGATTTCGGCCTTTGGAGCGTTGGGTTGAAACGAATAATCGCCTGCCATACGGGTAGTACTGATAATCATGAATCCAATTTTCTCCTCAATCGTCATTTTGGAGATGAGGTCTTTGATTCGCACATCAACCGGCAAACGCCAATCTTCGTATTTGTCAAGCTTGTGATTTTTGTTGAGGTCCTTAAATTCGAAGTTGCCGATTTTTAATATTTCCGCGTTCCGATGCCCTAAGACAGGCTGAATGACTTTCTGGCTGTAGGAATTCATGGCACCAAATACCATTGGTAAACTCAAAAGTGCTAATCGAAAGCTACTTAAAGGAGAAGTAGAAATTTTCATATTGACGAGAGAAAGATGGTTTATTACTAACAAGCAATGAAAACAGCTATTGCAAGTGGCTTAGTTATTGTTTCGTCAATATTAGTGAATTATTAGATCAGTCTGTACTCATGCTAAAAAAAACAAAAATGCTATGAAGTCAATAAGTCATTTTGTTATTCAAAATGCTATATGATAACAGTATATTGTTTGTTTTGGTTTTTTTGGGGATTGTCTTTCCGATTAATTTTATTCTTCGTCAAAACGCATGTAGTTCAAGTTTTAACTGCATCTGAATATACATTGCAGCTAAACAATGCGATTGGAATGGGATTGCTCAAACGCAAGCTGGAAATGTTGATTAAAGTTATGGGAAGGAGGTAAATCGGCCACAGCACAACCCTGTTTTTTGTTTGATGTCTTTCCCATCTTAAAAGCCAATTTTGTATTATCGCTGAAAATATCCTCATGTCGAAGGTAGTTTCTGAAATATGGTTTTCCATTGAGCGTAACCGATTGGATATAAATATTTTCTTTTAAAACATTGTTGTCCATAATTGAGAGTGTACCATTTTTATGCATTAACGACAGGTCTTTAAACAATGGTGTCCCGATGTAATAAATACCCTGACCATGGGTGACCGGGTAAAACCACATCGCGCTAAAAATGTACAAGGCAGACATTTGTCCGGTATCATCATTGCCGCAAAGACCTTCGGCAGTATTATGATAGATATTTTGTATTACTGTACTTATCCACTTCTGCGTTTCCCACGGTTGGTCAATGCTATTATATAGGTAAATGGTGTAGTGCCCGGGTTCTTTGGAATGAGCATACTAACCAATCATTCCGGAAGGATTAAGATCAGGAGAACCTTTGCCGCCAGCGTCCTTCAGATTCCACTTAGAGTTGGACACCCTTGCTCTTGGTTAATAATCGATTTCACAAAGGTACAATGTAATGCAACATCGCAATTGGAAGGTCTGAAAATCGCTTTCCGGATTCCAGTATTATGCTGTAAGAATAAGAGTTCCGGAGTATACTTTACCCCGGAACTTTATTCTTCAAGCTTTAAAAATATTAATATCCAGGATTTTGTTTAATATTAGGATTGATTAAAAGTTCCTTTGCGGGAATTGGCCATAGATATTGCTTTGATAAATCAAACTTACGGATCGTTAATAATTTGATCAGGCCAGCATTATACATCGGAGTCAGGTCTGCCACGCCATCCTCATCAATCGCTGGAGTCTGTGGAAAAAACCATAACCCGGTCTTAATCACTTTAATCCTTAAATCAATTGGATCCAGCATCCCATAATTAGGTTTGTTTAATACTTTTTCAGCCAGTTTCCATCGGATTAAATCCATATATCGGGTTCCTTCATTTGCAAATTCCATCCGACGTTCAATGCGTAAAGTCTTTCTCAGGTCGCTTTGATTTGTCGTCGTGACTACGGGATAGGCAGAAGTTGATTTGTAGTCTGCACTATATGCACGGGCTCGCACTTGGTTAATAGCATCGAGTACAGACTGATCTACTTCGTTCAGTTCAATTTTCGCTTCTGCATATATTAACATTACATCCGTAAAGCGAATAATTATTTTATCCGGATCTACCTTATTGCCAGAAACTAACCATGAATCATCGATGCCCTTTTTGAAAATTATTCCATTAAATGAAGCATATTGAGTATTTGATCGGGAATCATTATTTATCTGATATTTACCTGTATTGAAATTATAGCACGTTAAAGAATCCGGATGTGGTTGATACATAAAGCCTAAATGTTTTGTCTGAAATTCAACCAGTGTTGCAGTACACCGTGGATCGCGATTTTTAAAGGGTTTCCGCGGGTCATATAACGGAGATTTATCGATAGTCAATCCATCTTTGCAAAGAAAAGAACAAAACAAATCCCACGAAGGATTAGATCCTGAATTACCTCCTGCATTCCTTGTTATTAACCCACCATCCACAAAATAGCTTCCTAATGTAACAGAACGAGGAATAGCAAAAACCGTTTCTACCGAATTTTTTGTTCCTGGAACGAAAAGCGTTGAAAAATCAGGATATAGTTTATAAACATTCAAATCCATACAAGCTTTAGCTGCATCTCTTGCCACTGCCCAATCTCCCATATATAAAGCAATACGAGCTTTTAATGCCAAAGCAGCTCCCTTTGTTGCCCGTTTCAAATCTCCACTACCATAACTTACCGGTAATTTTGAGATGGCAAAATCGTAATCTTCATAAATTGATTTTAGAATATTTTTTTTATCTGTTCTTGAGAAATTATAAGCTGTTGCAAGATCTGGAATATCAGCATAATACACAACATCACCAAAGTGGGAGATCAATATTGAATATTGTGATGCCCTAACAAACCGGGCTTCAGCATTGTATCGATCTAAATTAGATTGACTAATATTTCCCGAAGCCTTATCAATATTGGCCAATAAGGTATTCGCCCGGCCGATTGCTTTGTAGGCTGTCTGATAATAAGTTTCAGACGTAGCCCATTGACTGTTAATCGTTGCATCAGTAATAGGAGTTAAGGCATTTCTGGCCATCCAATTATCAGTCCATGTCTCTAAATCAACAGGCCAAAAGGGATCCCGATACAAATCATTTAAGCTCATATTAACCTCGCTCTCGTCCGCGTACCAATTTGCATTGGATCCTGTGGACAGAGGATTCAAATCCAGACTATTGCACGCAGTTAGAAAAGTCATGCATGCTGATAAAGTAAATAAAACTATCTTTTTCATAATAATCGAGAATTAAAATTTAATGTTTGCGCCAAAGATTAATGAAGACGTAATTGGATAATTCGCCCCGGTATTTTCAGGATCCCATCCTTTCGGAAATTTGTCAACTGTCAAAAAGTCATTTAAACTAAAATACAAACGAATCCCTTGCATTTTAAATTTGTTTACTATTTGCTTAGGAATAGAATAACCTAGAGTTACATTCTTTAACCTTAAATAGGCACCATTGAAAAGCCAATAATCGGACATTACGTAATTATTTACACTTCCTATATTAGAAACCCGTGGATATTTTGCCTTAAGATTTTGTTCTTCTGTGTTATATTTACTCCAGTATTTTCCATCTATAATAGCGGGGACATTTCCCCAAAACCCAGAGTTAAGGAAGGGCTCAACCATATTGGGGGTATAAATAACATTCTGCTTCCCGACCCCTTGAAATGCAACGGAAAAATCGAAATTCTTATAGTTCAGTGCTACGTTGCCACCAAATAAAAAACGGGGCAGCGATCCGCCTAAAAGAACTTTGTCATACTGATTAATGATTCCATCAGGAGTACCATTAGGGCCACTTAAATCTTTATACTTTATATCTCCTGCTTTTACGTTTGAACTTGTTTTTGGTGAGTTATCCACAGCTGCCTGCGTTTGATAAATTCCATCGGAAGCATAGCCAAACCATTCATTATATTCGCTCCCTTTAATTTTAATCTGATCTCCTAAAAATTGTGTTCCTTTAAGATCTCCCATTACAGATTTGTAATCTGAGACGTTAAAAGAAACAGAATAGCCTAAATCCTGAATTTTATCATTCCACCCAAGGGTAGCTTCCCATCCATTTGTATGCATCTGTCCTGCATTCTGATCTGGATTGTTAAATCCCATATATTCAGGTATTTGTAATGTTAGTAGCATATCTCTTGTTTCCTTTCTGTAATAATCTCCTGAAAAGGAAAGTCTGTTATTAAAGAAATTGGCATCTACTCCAAAATCATAGGAGGCTGACTTTTCCCAGGTGATATTTTGTATTGCATACTGTATCTGTGCTGCTGTCTGAGCTGAAACGACAGTATTCCCTTTATAAAACAATGAATTAAGAAATGAGAGGTTAGCCTGATATGGATAATTACCGATTCTTTCATTTCCAAGTTTACCCCATGAAGCTCTGAGTTTCAAAAATGATAATGCAGGGATATCTTTCATAAAAGATTCTTCAGATACAATCCATCCAGCAGAAAATGATGGAAATACGCCCCAGCGGGAATCTTGGTAAAACCGTGAAGATCCATCATAACGGACATTGCCCTGAAGAAAATATTTATCTTTATAATTATACATTAAACGACCAAAGAATGACCGATAGGCATTTTCTTCTGCATTCCCGGTATTGTCGCGTAATGTTAAAGGTCCCAAATCAAGATACGGAAAGGCTGTTAATAAGTATTGATCACGTGAAGCACCCAAATTTTAAGAAAAAGCATAAAAATTTTCATATCCGGCCATTGCATTTAGATGATGTGATCCAATAGCTTTAGTATAATTTGCAATAAATTGAGTTGTTACGTTATAATTATCATTGCGGCCTTCATTCAGGGATGTGGTCTTTGTTCCTGTAAGATAGCCAACAAACAGAGTCGGATCAGTCGCAGAATAATAAGGAACCTGTGTTACAAATTTTTTGGTTTTATCAAATTCGAGATTAGGAGAAACTACCGCAGAAATCTTTAATCCAGGAAAAGGAGTAAAGTCTATTGAAGCTTTTCCGCCTATTCTTGTATTCCACCCTTTGTTAAAACCTCCATATTTAGATTCGCCATAAATATTATCACCAGATTTACCTTCAGCTACACGTCCATCTGACCATTGCGCTGCATAAATCTGAGGAGAGGTTAGCATCCCATAAATAGGGTCAATTGCCGGATTATTATTAATTGTACGACTTCCGTTAAAATTAATTGTCGCAGACAACATCTTGCTGATTGTTATGTCATTATTAAACCGGACGGTAAAGCGTTGATAATCCTTATTAGAAAATAATCCTTCTGTTTTATCGTAGGCAATTGAAGCATTTGTCCGAATATTCTTGGAACTTGCAGATATACTTAAGACATGACTTTGTCGTGGAGCATTGCTTTTCAGAATGAGTTTAACCCAATCCGTATTAGGATATTTATCAGGATTCTGCCCATTTAATGAACTATAATTCGTTATAACATCGTTAGAATAAGTGGGATATTCATTCGAGTTATTCCCACTATCATTCCAACTCGCTTCATTGGCTATTTTCATGAATCGTGTTGCATCAACAATTCCAGGGATTTGCGTTGGTTTTTCAAAACCATATTCTACGTTGTAATTTATATTAAGCTCGCCAAGTTTTGCATGCTTTGTTGTGACCAGGATAACCCCGGCTGCTGCACGCGCACCATATATAGATGCCGATGCAGCATCTTTCAATACAGAAATGCTTTCCACATCAGTTGGGTTAACATCACTTAGACCTTTCCCGGGAACACCGTCAATAATTACTAATGGGTCATTATTGCCTATTGTCGTAATTCCCCGAATTCGAATAGTGGCATCCGCACCTGGGGCATTATTATTCCTTGTCACCATAACTCCTGCAACAGAACCTTGCAGGGCCTGTGATATTTGTGTGGTTTTACGGTTCGAAATGACATCGCCCTTCACTGATCCAATAGCACCGGTCAGGTCGCTCTTTTTTACTGATCCGTAACCAATTGCAACAACCTCTTCCAAACCGATGGTTTCTTCTTCTAGTACAATATTAAATACTGATTTTCCGGCAATCACCACTTCCTGTGAACTCATACCTACAAATGAGATGACAAGCACTTTGGAATCCGGTGAAATTGCGAACGAGAAATTACCGTCATTGTCGGTAGAGACACCAGTTGCGGTTCCCTTCACAATTACCGAGGCTCCGGGAATTGGTACGCCGGCCTGATCGATCACTCTACCGTTTACCTTTTTTCCTTGCTGTTCACTTGGATTGATAATATCATTAGGGAAAAGTAAAATCTGACGGTTTACAACTTTGAAGTTTACATTTGTGCCGGCAAATAATTTTTCCAATACAACATCAACCGTGGTAGATTTTGCGTCAAGATTTACGATTCGTTCAACATCTACCTGTTTGTTGTTGTACATGAAGAAAAACTCGCTTTGAATTTCAATTTCATTCAAAACATCTTTTACAGTACTGTTTTGAACATTGATGTCTAGTTTGGTTTTTTGTGCATAGGTATTCGAAAATGCACTGAAAACACTAATAACCAGCACGAATAGCGTTAACCGCATAGTTAATAGGATTTTTTGTGTAGCCGGTTTTCGACGGTACAAATGAATAATTTTTTTCATACTTTTGAATGATTTAGTTTTTTTGAATCTTTTGTGCATCACTTTTATCAGGAAGCATTTTGCACAGAAAATTCGGTTAATGATAAACTACTTTAATAAACAGGGAGTCTCGAACACTTCCTGTTTTTTTTTATGGCTGTTTTTCCTTTATTTCTTCATATGTTGCCGGTATTTAATGATTACTTTTTCTCCTTCAATATGGTATTCAATCGGTGTAATAAATGATATCAGTTCAAGTACTTCACGCAGACTTTCGGTTTTTACCTTAAATGTGTAATTGTAATTGTAGTAAAGCGTTTTGTCAAGTGTAATCTTCACACCATACCATTTTTCAAGGTAACTGATTACCTCTTCGAATGGCTGATTATTAAAGACCAGCATATTATTGATCCATGAAGTGAGTGCTTCGGGATTCTGCGTTTTCTGTACATGACTTACCCCATTATTGTAGATTAATTGTTCGCCTGGAATTAGTTTTGATATAAGCTGGTCGATCTGATTGTAAACTTCCACTTTACCTGAAATCAATGTTATGTCGGTTCCTTTGGAAAAGCGATTTTCATTTACATTAAACTGTGTTCCATACACTTTAATCCTGAGTTTAGATCCATCAACAATAAAAGGATGTTCAGGATCTTTGGTAACTGCAAAAAAGCATTCACCTCTCATGATTACTTGTCGGTTATGAGCAGTGAAATCAGAAGGATATTGCAATTCAGCTCCGGAATTCAGCCAGACATGTGTGCTGTCGGGTAAAACGATTTGAGTTTTTGACCCTTCAGGGACCGTTACCTTAACGAAAGAAATATTTGGAGAATGCCTAAAGAATCCATTTCCCAATCCCAGACCTGTCAGAAAAACCAGCGCGATAATTGAAGCCGCGGCGATCCATCGGTACCACGTATTTAACTGGATTGTTCGACTTTGTGAATGGTCAATCAGATTCATTAATTTCTCCCAGTTAATCGATTTATCAGGCTCGTAAAACTCCGTTTTGTATTTGGTTAGTGACCATGTATTTATAATTTCCGAAAGGATTTCCTGATTTTCAGGCGATAATACGAGCCACTCTTCGATTTGAAGAAGTTGTTCAGCGTTAGCTTCGTTTTTTAGCCTGGCTGTAATAGCTTCCCAGGGCGTGTTTATCGGTTCCATATTTAGTTGTTTCGATTATATGTCTTTGGAAATAGGAAAAACCCCCAACCGGAGTCGCAATAATTTAAAAAAAAGCTGCCCGGCGACATGTGAGGATTATATCTTATCCCAACTTTTTGCTGATCAATATCAGCAACTGGCCATTGGCAACTTGCGGCTTGCTTATTATTTCTATAAATTGGATTATTGAGTCCTTTCCAAAAAAGGATTTAAATCGGATTTTAATTGGAATGATGTTTTGTATGTGTGGTACCGGCGGCCAATAGACAGAAGTTGGATATTAGCGTTTTAAATCCGTAAAGATAAGGGACATCATTCCAAAAATTGCATGATCACCCACCACATAAATATTTGTTTATAGTATGGTCGCAATGATTCGCGCAGCTTACGGAGCGCAATTCCCACGTGGTTTTCTATCGTTTTGGTGCTTAATCCGAGCTGAACGGCAATTTCGTTATATGACATATTTTCTTCCCAGGCCATCAGATATACTTGCCTGCTTTTCTCCGGAAGTCTATTAATGGCTTCATTAATCAGGTCGCGAAGTTCATTGTTTTCCATCATAAACTGGGGGGAAGAATCCGTCTGAATCACTGTTTCGCTGGAATCAATTGAAGTGAATATTTTTTGATGTTCTTTCCGGTAAAGCGTGATGGCTTTGTTTTTAGCTGCAGCAAAAAGGAACGATTTAAAACTTGCCTTGATTTGAAGTGTTTTACGTTTTTCCCAGATGAAGGTGAATATTTCGAGCGCAATATCCTCTGCGAGCTCCTTACTGTGTAAATAAATCAATAAAAAGTTACAGAGGTCCGAAAAATGATGGTCAAATAAAAAACGATACGCGACAAGATTGCCCTCTGCCAATTGTAGCAGCGCTTCCGGATCGTCTTTAAATTTTTGCATAGACATAAAACAAGCTAATAAATTAGCACAATTAGTTAGTGAATTTGAAAAAGACTTTTTGCATTTAGGCTAGTCGCATTCTTTCATATTTCTGCAAAAGAAATCATTCTTGACGATATATTTTTATCTGAAACTACTTTTAGTTTTTTTCATTGAAAATGTACTTAGTGTGCAACGGAGTTGAACTTTAAGCGTTTCTTTAATTGTTAAAGTCATAAGTATGATCTGGATGTCAGCGATTAAGCTAGATATGTAACCGATTTCTCGTCCATGATCTACTACAGCAATAGGAATGAAGTCAAGATGTCGCCGTATGGTCGTCCCTTCAAAGCGTCCAGAATGAATAAGTTCTTGGAGGCATACTGTTTCGATTTTCTATTTGCTGAATCTGCAGTTTTAAAACTGAATAAACCTCCCCTGTTTGAGATTGTAAACAATATATTATAGTTCTGTATGGGCATGTGCACTCTGAGCAGATCGTTCATTTTTCCAAGAATGGTAATAGCAAACATGGAAGCTGGACTGATATTAACACTGGGATTAATCCTGCTATTATTTGACCAATGAGTTCTGCATTTTGAGCAAGGTTCCAATCGTCATACACACGGGGGTGCGACATCTTTATCGTTCATATCGGGTATTCCGATGTTGTGATACAAGCAGGTACATTAAATGCGTTATAGTCTTTTGAACGATGGATCTTGGCTAAACGAAGGTGAATTTATCATTTGAGAGTTTTTTCTCTCCGTCATAACTGTAAGCTGCTAAAACACCATTCACAGCCACACTGTAATCTAAGCAACAGATGTTCTCCCTTAATAGTTCAGGGTGTCCACTGAACCAATAATGCCCGAAGAATACCGGCTTTTTGTCCGCAGAATAAAACCTTGAAGAACTTAACCTGGAAATGTCAAATAATTCTGCTGGCAGGATCTCAATTGGAATAACACTAATGTCGCTGTAGGTCGATGTTGTTGGGTCTTGCCACCATTTTATCCTGAATTTACTTCGCACTGTGTTTTCCTGATCGGAAAATGATAATCCTGCAGGCATCGGGATTTCTTTCCCTTGCAGTGTTTCATCGATTGTCGTGTGTAATTCTGTTTCCTTGATTACCGACAGATGAAGTATTTCGTCATTCAACCTGTCATTGTCTAATTCAGAACGAAGAAAAGTGATGTTGTCACTATCCCAGCAGGCATGAACGGCCCGGAAATCTTCCGTTTCATAATAGAGCGGTAATGTCTTGAACCATTCAAGGTAATCTTCATACTCTTCCTGTTTGTTTTGGAACTGTTTGAGTGTTTCGAAGTGCTGAACAATGTTCTTAATCAGATGCTTTCGCAAATGTCCTCCTTCGCGCTCCTCGTGATGGAAACACAAAGCATTATATTCGTGGTTACCCAAGAGAGCGATAGCATTACCGCTTTCGACCATTTGCCTTACGATTATCAATGCCTCCCTAATCTTTGGGCCTCTGTCAATATAATCACCGATAAACAACACTTTCCTTGTGAGGTGGCAATAAACTCCTTCTCTCTTTGAATAGCCGAGCTTTTCCAATAACTCCATGAGCTTGTCGGCATGGCCGTGGATATCACCAATAAAATCTATCATAAGTTAAAGTATTGATGCCTGAAAATATGGTTCAATTAGTAATATAGATTTGATATTCATCAATCTTCTTCTCTAACCGCTTTGCCAGGTATTCATTGCCTTCTTTAAGTTCACTTAATATTAGCCTTGCTTCCTCCCGATAAGCGATTTTCCTTTCATTATCCCAATGGGCAGGTGGAGGTTGAAGATTTGTTATCCTGTCTGCTAGTTTAACAGCCCACACTTCGGTCGGCATCTCTTTTATTCTTGCCAGACTGTCTACCATCGATTGCTCTTTGGGTAGCTCGTTGTTTTTTGTCAAAGCTGAAACAGCAGTGGCAACTTCAATTCCAAATTTACTTTCCAGTTCTGCGAAGTCTGTCGATGTATCTTCGAGAGTATCATGGAGTAGTGCAGCCTGAAGGGCCAATCCCAAATTGAAGTTGTCAGTATTGCAAGAGGCAATCATTATTTCCATTGCTACATTACTTAAATGCACAACATAGGGTAAGTTAGTCCCCGGAACCTTCTGATCCTGATCTACGTGTTTTGCGGTTGCAAATTTTATTGCTTCCTGATAAAGTGTTTGTGTTTTCATATATCTATTTTAAAGTGTTTTGCAAATATCTGCAACAATATGATCTGCATAAGTCCAAGCCTAAAAATTCACACTGCGCAGTTCCAGAATGAGATCTGGCTGGTTCTCCTTTATCCACACTAACCTCGTCTCCATGAACACTGGTCCCCTGTCTCTTACTTTCATAGCTTACGGTCTTGTTGGATAAATTCCCTTTTTCATTATCTCCGATGCGGCCTTGACTTGCCTGTTCATTTCCTTCCTGTTTTGTTCCCTTTCCTCTTGCGTCCAAAGTTTGAATACTGGCTTTTCCTGTGATTTCTGTTCGTTGTCCATCTGTTAAATCTTTATATAGTTGGTGATCTATGTGAAGTCCGTTTGAGTAACGTTATAGTTTACATAGGATCTTGATTGGAAAGGTCCTTCGTTGATCTAATTTCCCTTCCTTCTAAAGTTACTAATATCAATGGAATCACCAGATTTTTGATGCGATAAATTAGCACCAATACTGCAAACTTCACGCACGGTTAACATATAGGGTATCAGCACGAATCTGTTAATTACAATTCCGCTGTCAATAGTTCGGGCATTTCCCAAGGGTCTAATAGTCCCATTTCGTTCAGATATTGGCTTATAAGTGGCTCGGCTGCACGATACACAACTTCGTCGATGAATCGGGCTAAGGCCTTCTCGTCTATAATTCCGATTGGATATTGCATAGTGTGTGTATATTAAGCTGTTACTAATCTTTTTATCGTAACTATTTTTGAGAGATGGAAATAACATCTCCCGGGAAAAGCTTGCAGAATATTGCCACCTTGATCGGACCTATATCTCATTACTCGAATGTGGTTTACGACAACCTACAATCACCACTGTCTTCAAACTAGTCAAGGCTTTAAATCTATCACCATCTGCATTGATTGAGAAAGTTGAATCTCAAATCAAAGATTAGCCTACGACCACCTTAATCCTCAATTAAGCAGCCATTCCATCGTTGTATGTTCCTTAACGCTATTTAGCCACTTTATATAAAGATGACACTCTTGATATAATGTTTTTATGAATCTCAATTATATGAATATTGAAGCAGACTGCCCAATTTCGGATGCACCTCTTAGTGAATTCTCATGGCGAGTTTTACAGCTGTCCGATAAATGCCTAATGAAAGAACCATTGTAGGAAAATTTATGCGGTTTTATTATGGATGATTAATAAAAAAGACGTCACCAAATGACCATTAGGCAATGTATCTATATCGTAAACGGCACTAAAACGGCGCAGTACAAAAAAAATAAGGGTCAGACATTGCTGTCTAACCCTTTGAATTTCAATAAGTCGGGGTGACAGGCCGAAATATATATTCTCTTAAATTCTAAATATCAATTTATTGTATTGTAATTTTCAATCCCGGGCACCTATTAGGGTACACAAATTTCTTGCCATCTAATTTGCAGTAAAATGAACCATAGAAAGAACAAATTTTATTCAAAAATAATCAAAAGTGATCAAAAAATATAGAATTGGAGAAAATTTCATATTTATGAGAAGAAATAAGGCGAAATTCAAAAGTCAATAAAGATATTCTTATGCCCAAAATTAAAGTCATAATGAAAAATAGGATAATTAAAATAATGAATCCAATAAGTTCATTTCCAAATATCTGAATAGAAACGAGACTTCAATTATGGAAAAAGTTAAATTACATGAATTGATACGGCGAACCAATAAATAGTTAAAAGAAATAGGAAATTTTTTGAATATTAATCAACTATGCAGCCAGGCATCGTTTCGCAGCCGTTTTAAAACGGTCAGGCGCCAGTATTACTCAACATTACTGGTTCAGTGGGACAATCTGACCAATTTAAATGACCAAAAACTATTTTCAAGCGTTTAACAGGAGGAGCGGATTAAAAATTCAGTTTTATTAACCACCTTTAATTCCTGTATTGATAGGCGGAAGATTCATTCATCATATAAAAACAAGAGCTTTACCATGTTGACCCTCGATTCTTTGCAGGAAATAGCTTAAATTTATTAAACAAAAGGCATTTTCCAATTCAAGTTTAAATATGTCAAATATTTTTTTGTTTTTAGATGTGATATCAAATTGGTCTTTATTGATGTTATACATTTGACGATATAAAACATCCCGATCGGTGTTGATTAAGAATACAGGTCATATGCCAATAGGGAGAAAATAATCAATCCTGTTAGAATTCCAATTGAAACGTTAAGCAAAATGCTTTGGCATACAAATATCTCCAAAATCAAATTTATGCAAAATTATATGAGCGATAAAGTATTCAATGTTTTTTGTAGTTTTAACCCCTTTAAAACTCATATCCAAACAGACGTTGAAACAAAGCAAAGACAATATTACCCAAGAACTTTTGACTCGTTTAAAAAATGGAGATATACTGGCTTTTGATCATGTTTATGAACTTTACAGTCACAAATTATTTTCATTTGTATTCAAAGTATTGAAAAATGAAGCTGAAGTTGAGGATATTGTGCAGGAAGTTTTTGTGAAAATATGGGAGTCAAGGAACAAACTCGAGGATTACAAATTATTGAATTCTTATATTTTTACAATCGCATATAATAATTCGATTGACCTCATCAGAAAAAGAATCAGTAACAATAAATACCTCGAACAACTGAAAAATTCTGGTTCTATTAACTTAACTCCAACCATCATTAGTCAGATTGAATTTAACGAACTGAACAGCCAGGTTGAAAAATTGATTGCGAACTTACCAGACAGGCAAAAACAAGTTTACCTTTTGCACAAAGAGGAAGGCTTAACTTATCCTGAAATTGCAGAACAATTGGGAATATCAAAAAATACTGTTGAAAACCACATGGTTAAAGCCTTGAAATACCTGCGCCAAAACCTGGACAATTCATTGTTGATAAATATGTTATTTGTGAGTTTGTTCCTTTAATTAAACTGTTTTTAATTTTCCAGCAACGCCATTCTTTGGTAGCCTAGACCGGCAAATGCTCCGTTTTATGATAAGCTAAAACTTACTGATTTGTTCGAAATCATCTTTTTTTGAGAAAAAATAATTTTTTTTCAAATTACGATAGTGGTGTTTTCAAAGTTAAACGTTTCACTAGTTGGAAACAATCTATATTGGGGGAATAATCATCATTTCACAGAGCGATAAGATAGTCCATGAATACAGATTAGTTTTACAGAACATATCTTAAGTATGACGAAAGAAATTTTTATAAAATATTTGCAGGGTAATTGTACCGAAACGGAGTTCGAACAGCTTCTTTTGTGGATCAGAGAAGGCTCACTTAATGCGTCCGATCGAGGAATGGTCCAAGATGTTTGGAACGAATTCGAACCAGAAGCCGGACCCGTTGAGAGGATAAAATATACTCGCGTTTTGGATAAAATTCATCACCAGATCAACATTAACCAGAATTCCGCACAATTCGTAATTCAAAAAGTACCAGCAAAAAACAGGATATTGTTAATATTAACACGTGCAGCTGCGATCCTTTTATTACCAGTTTTATCCTTGTTGTTTTACAGTAATCTTTCGAACAGGGACCGTTATACGGACAATTTAAATGATCTCGAAGTAGAAGCCCCTGCTGGTTCACGGATGCACATTGTATTGGGAGATGGTACAAGGGTTTGGTTAAATCATGGTGGCAAACTGAAATATCCTCCGCGGTTTGCAGGTGAAAACCGGAAAGTGTTATTAACGGGAGAAGCCTATTTTGAGGTGGCTCACAATTCGAAGATGCCATTTATTGTAGGAGCAAAACAATTAGAGGTGAAAGCTACCGGAACTGCATTTAATGTATGTGCCTATCCGGATGATGATAATATTGAGACGACTCTTGTTGAGGGTAAGGTTATCCTTTATGAGAGAGCGACTAACCACGAAATTAAAGCATTATCGCCTGGTGAATGCTTAAAGTTCGATACGCAAAAAAAAGTTTATACTCTTGAATCAGGACATACGGAAAAATATACAGCATGGAAAGATGGCCAGTTGGTATTTAAAAACGAAAGGGTGCAAGATGTTGCCAAAAAGCTGGCTAGGTGGTACAATGTTCAAGTTGAAATTGCCGATGAGAAAGTTAATGAATTTACCTTTACCGCCACTTTTATGGACGAGACTTTACCCCAGGTACTTGAGTTAATGACTTTAGCTACCCCGGTAAAATATCAGCTAACTTTACGAGAAAAATTACCAGATGGCAGCTTTTTAAAACAAAAAGTTTTAATCGGGTTGAAACATACCACAAAAATTAAACGCTAATTATCTAATAACTAAATTACCGCCTATGGAATAAAATTCATTAAAGAATACAAAAAAAGCAGGAAAATGTGCAACCATCTTCCTGCCTAAGATTCAAAAAACGTCAAGAAAATTTGACAATTATTAAATCATTATCAAAACAAAAGTATGAAAAAAAAATGGCAGGATGATGTTACTGGGAAAACATTTCCAGTAGCAGCTAAAATCTTTTTAAAAATGAAACTAACGCTGTGTGTAATTCTGATTTCGTTTTTGGGTGCTATAGCTTCTGAGTCTTATTCCCAGACAACTAAACTTTCTTTGGATCTGAAAAATGCGAAAGTTAAAGATGCTTTGGGAGCAATTGAAAACCAAAGTGAATTTTTCTTTTTGTACTCCGAAAAACTTATTGATGTCAACAGGGAAGTTAATATCGAGGTAAAGGGAAGTGCAATTGAAAAAATATTGGACAAGATATTCGAAGGAACCAATGTAAACTACACAGTAAAAGGTAGGCAAATAGTTTTGGCAACACCTGAAGCAAATACTGCAGTTGGAACTACTTCGGTTAGTCAACAACATAAAACTATCTCTGGTAGAGTAACTGATTCATCGGGTGTACCGCTTCCTGGTGTTTCTGTTGTGGTAAAAGGGACTACCACAGGTGTAATAACAAATAACGATGGAAATTTTTCACTCCCGAATATTTCTGGAAATGCAACATTGCAGTTTTCTTTTGTGGGGATGAAGATGCAGGAGATGAAAGTTGGAAGCCAAACTGAAATAAATCTGGTATTAGATCAAGAAACTGTAGGGCTCGAAGAAGTGGTTGCCATAGGATATGGTACGTCTAAAAGAAAAGACGTGACTGGTTCCGTCGGCAGCGTAAAATCTGCTGAACTTGTTCAGAGGCCTGCAACTAATATTACCCAAAGTCTTGCTGGCAAAATTGCCGGTGTAAATGTATCAACAAATTCAGGAAGACCAGGTGGAAATCCAATCATTCGGATCAGGGGTTACTCATCGATTCAGGCAACGAATGAACCTTTGTATATCGTTGATGGAATATCTTCAAGTATAAATTCGCTGAATCCAGATGATATTGAAAGTATTGATGTATTAAAAGATGCATCTTCTACAGCCATTTACGGAACAAGAGGTTCCAATGGAGTAATTGTTGTAACAACGAAACGCGGTAAAAATGATGCTCGTGTTAATTACAGTACATATCTAAGTACTAATACATTAGCGAAAAAATTAGATGTGCTCAACTCTGAACAGTTTCTTTATATTGAAGACCAAGCTTACATAAACGCTCAGAAATTCGATCCTATAGGATATGCAAGTGGCAAATATATGGATCCAATTGTTAAACGGAAAAAGTATCTTGAAGGCAATACACTTGGAAATCATGAACTGTTCAAGTTAGATGCAAATGGAATTCCGCAACCTATCTATAACGTTGATTGGCAAGACATGACGACTCGGAATTCTTTTAGCCAAATTCACAATTTGTCCTATACAGGGAGTTATGATAAAACCAATTTTGGCCTATTTCTTGGATATACTGATGATGAAGGTATTATTAAGGAAAGTAACCTAATTAGATATTCAGTAAGAGCAACCATAGACAGGACAATGTCTAAATGGCTTAAAGTTGGTGGAACAGTCAACTATTCACTGACCAACGAAAGACGAGTGGACACTCGACAGGGTTTTAACAATGTACCAAGGATGATGATAGAGATGGTTTCTTTTATTCCGTATAAATATAAAGATGGAACCTACGGATACAGAGGCGATTATTTAGGCTTAGAGGGAGGGGACAATCCGCTGTCGCAAATATATGAGAATGTAACTCCTTACAATTCAGATGTTTTTAATGGAACCACCTATGCGAAGATTTCTATAATGAAAGGATTGGACGTTACTTCGACCTTTGGGGCAAATAGGATTATGAATATGGATCCTTATTTCAATAGTACAAAATCTGATATTGTCGGGGGATTAGGAAGTAATGAAGCATCTGTTAACAACAGCCAATCGACACAGTGGCAATGGACGAATATTATCAATTATGCTAAGACAATAAATAAAGACCATTATCTCACGCTATTATTGGGAGCCGAATACCAAAAATATAGTTATTTTCAATCGATGGCTGTAATCGACAAATTATCAGACGACTATTATAAATGGTATAATTTAGGGGCGGGAGCAACGTTGATGGCTCCGAACTCCACTTATAACGCAGATCAAATGGAGTCTTATTTTTCGCGATTAAACTATAATTATAAAGAGAAGTATCTTGTTACTGCTACAGGACGTTTTGATGGTTCATCAAAGTTTGGAGCGAACAATAAGTACGCATTTTTTCCTTCCGCGGCACTTGGATGGAGAGTTTCTCAGGAAGGATTTTTGAATGAGAATAAGACAATATCAAATCTTAAACTAAGAGCAAGTTACGGATTTACAGGAAATTCTGGTATTGGTGCTTATAATTCCATGGCAAGACTCAGTACAAATGCATATCCTTTAGGTGGCGTCAGACAATCGGGAGTTGGAGTTGGATCTTTATCAAATCCTATATTAAAGTGGGAAAAGACAGCTCAATTTGATGTGGGTTTCGATTTAGGTATTAATCGTGATAGAATCTCATTTATAGTTGATTACTATATAAAAAATACAACTGATTTATTAATGGCTGCTCCAGTACCTTCATCAAGCGGTTATACAAGTATGACACGCAATATCGGAAGTATGCAAAATAGTGGATTTGAGTTTACACTCAATTCTGAAAATATTCGTAGAAATAAATTTTCTTGGCAAACAAGTTTCAATATTTCAACTTTAAAAAACAAGATTACAGCGTTAGGAGTGAAGAATGAAGATATCATTATGTCTCCCAACAGTACCAATATTCTTCGGGTAGGTAACTCGGTAGGATCAATGTTTGGATATGTTTTTGACGGAATATGGGATGATGCAACTGAAGCCGCAAAATTTGGTAAAAAGATTGGAGATGCCAGAATTAAAGACCTAAATCTGGACGGGAAAATAAATGAATCCGATCGGACAATCATCGGTAAAGGAGTACCTGAATTATACGGGACTTTATCAAACTCCTTTAAATATGGCAATTTTGATTTACTAATTGAACTACAGGGTACTTACGGAAATGATGTATTAATGGATCAACTGGGTACAGCTGAAATGAGACAAGGATTGGGAAACAGCTTAAGTACGGTTTTAAATGCCTGGACCCCTGAAAATAAAAATAGTACACTTGAGCAATGGAGGCCTGTTGCTGCAGGTTATTCATCCCTTAAAGATACCCGCAGAGTAAAAAACGGTTCTTTTATCCGTGGTAAGAACATAAGTTTTGGTTATAATTTTACTGCAAAGGAATGTGAAAAACTTAAGATTAAAAGCCTTAGACTCTCTCTCTCTGCACAGAATTTATTCCTAATAACAAGTTATCCGGGATACGATCCTGAGGTTAGTACCTATACTGATCCTTTTGCCCAAGGTATTGTATTTGCAGATTATCCCAAAGCAAAAACTTTTACATTTGGTTTGAATCTTAGCTTTTAATTATTATAAATTAAGAATCATGAAGACATTATTAAATACGATAGGGAAAACAGTTATAATCTGCACCATACTCTTCTTCAGCAGTTGCAAAGATTTTCTTAAAGAAGACAATAAATCATCAATTACGCAAGAAAATTATTTTGCCAATGCGAATCAGGCGCAAATCGCTGTAGTTGGTGTTTATACAGGACTAAATACATTTACAATGAGGTCCAATTATGGTGAATCACCTTTTATTTCACTTGAATTACCTGTTGGTCATTCAAAAACCCTTGGGCAAAGTGCTCATAATAATAACTTGATAAGCCAGAGGAATTCGTCAGTAGAGTTGCCATTTAGAGATGTGTGGATAGGTTTTTACAAGGCGATTGCAAATGCTAATCAAGCAATCGCCAAGATCCCAGGTGTCGCAATGGATGAAAACAAGAAGAAGGCTTTACTTGGTGAAGTTTACTTTTTAAGAGCGTTTTATTATTATCACTTGGTTAGAATCTATGGATCGATCCCTTTAATTACAGACATTATGACGACTGCAAGTCCGGATTTCTATCCAGAACGCACTTCTGTAGATAAAATATATGAATTGATTGATAGTGATTTAAAAATTGCTGAAGCTTCAGGACTTCCTAACTATGATGCAAATGGCAAAGTGTGCTTAGGAATGGTCAAATCGTTAATGTCCAGTGTATATTTAACGATGGCAGGTTTCCCATTAAACAAAGGTAATGATTATTATGCACTTGCTGCTAAAAAAGCAGAAGAGGTAATTGATGGAGGATGGTATGCACCCTTGTTTTCAGATTATGTTTATTTGCATGATCGGGCCCATAAGTTGAAGAATGAATTTATTTTGCAAGTTCAAACATTAATAGGAACAAACGATGTTGGAACTAGTGGTATTGCTCAATTGATTATACCAGAAAAATCAGGTATTTCAAAGTTTGCAGATGAGTACGGTGCAATTACACCGATCAATGAGTTTGTCGGTTCTTATGAGGCTGGAGATAAACGAGCCCGGGAAAAACAGTATTTCTTTACCGATTATGTCAAAAATGGAGTCGCTATTAAGTTTGGAGGATATGGACTCTTCAAATACTGGTTAGAAGAGGCAGCCGGACAAAATGGAGATCAAAAGTCGGATGAGAACTGGACTTTGCTTCGTTTACCGGAAATAATGTTGGTCTATGCGGAAGCTAGTAATGAGATTAATGGTCCAACCGAAAAGGCATTAAATCAATTGACAACAATCCGTAACCGAGCTGGGTTAACCACACCTGCAATAGGTACATTTACCAAAGACTCTTTCCGTGAATCTATCTGGAAAGAACGGTATCATGAACTTGCTTATGAAAATAAGGCATATTTTGATATTCAACGTACCCACAAGGTGTACAATTTGAAAGGAGGGAAATTTGAAGATGCCTTCACTTTTGTCAATGAAAGTGGTGTGACATTTAAAAATCAATATCTGTTATGGCCTATTCCTTCTGACGAGATTAATACAAATCCGAAATTGAAACCACAAAATCAAGGTTGGGATTAATCATTCTATCTTGGTTCGCTGAAATGACGTTTTCTGGTCCATGGACGTTATTGCTTTAAAATCAATTTATCTCGGGAATTTTTTCGAGATAAATTGATTGATCTCTTCATTTTAGTCCATACGATTATATGTGAAGCGGGAAATAGGGACGTTTTTTATTTGATTAATTTTTATCGATCTGCTTAGACTTTCAGTATTATTGACGGTTGGAATAGTTAAAGCCGGTTTGGAGAAGGTTTCCGGATTAAAACTGGGACAATACCCATTCTGACGCTTCAAACCGAAAATTCCGCTGTATCGAAGTAGATTCAAATTGAATCAAGGCCTTTCTTATGTTTTTCACATAAACCAAACGAATTAAAATTCAATAAATAAACCTAGTATGAAAAAAGGTTTCTATATATTATTGGTTTGTTTTGCCATTTTCCAAATCTTAGCTTCCTGCAAAAATGATCAAAGCAAAGATCCGGTTGATTACGTAAATCCCAACATTGGAACCATTGGGCACTTGTTGGTCGCCACTGAATCTATGGTCCAATTGCCACATGGAATGGTGCAGACCGGACAAAATCCTTATCCGGAGATAAGTGATCGTTATCTGGCTGATAAAATATCTAGTTTTTCGTTACGGGCTTTGCCCAGATATGGGACGAAAACTATCCCGTCGTGGATTATGGCAACAACTGGGAAAGAAGTAGTAAAGACAGCTGAAATTGCTTCAACCTTTGATCATGATTTTGAAATTGTAACTCCCTATTTTTCTTCATTGATACTCGAAAATTACCATATTTCTGTTGGAGCTACAGTGACAGAACATGCTTCCTTTTATCAATTTACATTTGCGAAATCAACAGAATCACATATCTTGTTGGGCTTCAACTCAAAGGTTATGATCGTGGGCAATAATGCAGTGGAAGCTGTCGAGAATATGCTGAAAGGGCAAAAAGCTTATTTCTACGCCGAATTCAGTAAGCCATTTTCATCGACCAATACCTGGAAAGGGATTACAATTTCATCTCAACCGGAGCAGGTGGGCGACAGTATCGGGGCATTAATCTCCTTCCCCACTACGGAGGGTGAGAAAATAGAGGTAAAAGTAGGTGTTTCATATATCGATATCGGACAGGCCAAGCAAAACCTAAAAAATGAAATCCCTGAATGGAATTTTGATCAAATAAAAAACCGCGCAAAAGATATTTGGAATAGCTCATTAGGCAAAATACAGATCGAAGGGGGGACGGAAGCGGAACATGTCAAATTTTACAGCGCACTCTACAGGGTTATGCTCGGAAATCAATCGGTGAACCTGACGGAGTACGGGCGATATTTTAGCCGTTTTGACAGTGCTGTTCATTCGACTGATGGTCACGACTTTTATCGGGTAGCTTCAAATTGGGGCTCTCATCACTCCTTATTTCCGCTATTTCTGTTAGTCGAGCCTGACAAGCAGAATGATATGTTGCGTTCGTATGTCAGGATGGAGGAACAGGGCGGCTGGCTTTCCAATAGCGGAGGCTATAGAAACATGATCGGCCGTCACGAAGTGGCAACAATTACGGACGCTTACCTGAAGGGCTTCCGAGATTTTGATGTTGAAAAAGCATATGCCGGAATGAAGCGGAATTCAATGGAAACAACAATGCTCTCCCGACATCTGGGAAGCAATAATGGTTTGACGGAATTGGATAAGGTCTATCTGGAGAAAGGGTTCTTCCCCGCAATACCTACCGGTGAAAAAGAGTGGGTGCCACAGGTAGGATTTGGCCGGCAAGCTGTTGCGATCACCCTGGAAAATTGCTATGACGACTGGTGTGTTGCCTTGATGGCCAAACAGCTTGGGAAAAACGATGACTATGCTTACTTTATGAAGCGTGCCCATAATTACGAGAATGTCTTTGATCCTATAACCGGATTTATGCGTCCGAAAACAGCCGATGGCAAGTGGATTGAACCTTTTGACCCAATTTGGTCGGGAGGACAAGGTGGCCGGGACTATTATACCGAAAATAACGGATGGAACTACACCTGGTATGTGCCTCATGATGTAAATGGTCTGGTGAAATTGATGGGTGGAAGAGACAGATTCGTCCAAAAATTAAATAAATTATTTACAACTACGGTTCCACAATATAGCAAGTTTAAATTTCTTGCTCAGTACCCAGATATGACCGGATGGATTGGCATGTATTCCCATGGGAATGAAATCACCTGGCACATCCCATACCTTTACAATTATGCGGGGGCACCCTGGATGACGCAAAGGAGGGTTCGCCAGATTATGGATCTTTGGTATGGGACAGGACCATTGGGGATGTGCGGAGATGAAGATTATGGTGAAATGTCCTCATGGTATGTATTCAGCGCCATGGGTTTCTATACGGTTTCACCGGGAAGTTTAATTTACGATATTGGCAGTCCGCTATTTAATCGGTCTGTCATCGATATTGGAGATGGTAAAAAATTTGTTGTTGAGGCGAAAAATGTTTCAAAGCAGAACAAATATATTCAATCGGCAGAACTGAACAGTAAAAGCATTGACCGTCCATGGTTTTCTCACGAGGAACTTATGCAGGGCGGGAAACTGATATTGAACATGGGGCCGCTTCCAAATAAGGCATGGGGTAGTTCATCTGAAGCAGCGCAGCCATCCATGACCAGACAAAAACTTAAATAACAGGTCTGAATAAACTTATGATTATGATCCAAACTTATAAACAATTACTTATAAAATTAGCCTGCGTTGTTTTGATGCTTATAAATTGGAACACTGGAGTAACTGCACAACCATCCAAAGAGGCGGATATTTATTTTGTGCCGTTTTCGCACTTGGATTTCTTCTGGGGAGGTACCCGGGAGGAGTGCCTCTCCCGCGGTAATCGGATCATCTCCAGGGCTATCCAGTTGGCCAATGAATCGCCTAGGTTCCGTTTCCTTCTGGAAGACAACGTCTTTGTAGCCAATTTTATGGATTCGCATATCGGATCACATGAAGTAAAGGAATTAAAACGTTTGGTAAAAGAGGGCAGAATCGAAATTGCGCCAAAATGGGCCGGGATTTTCCAGGGACTCCCTGATGGAGAGGTGCATGCCCGGAATATGGCAATTGGTCAGCGTTACGCCAAAGAGATATTTGGTGTAGATGGTAAAGTTGCCCACTTGGGCGATCTGCCGGGGTATACGCCTCAGTTCCCACAGATTCTCAGGTTATCGCGGGTACCTTTTGCCGTGATAACCCGGATGGGGCCTTACGATAAATCTGTATTTAACTGGACCTCGCCAGACGGATCAAAAGTTTTGGCTTGGAATTCCCTGAATGGGTACTCTTGGGGTACTTTTCTAACCTCTGCAAGTACTTCGATAGCAGAGAAAAAAGTCCATTTTCTGAAGGATTTGGCGGAGGTCCAAAAAACAACAAATGGACCGATCATGGTGCACTGGGGGCTTGACCTCTGGTCCCCGCCAGTTGACCTGGTAAGCAAGTCAGAAGAGTTTTTTAAACAGTTACCGGCACATCTGACGATTTCTACACCTACAGATTTTTTTCATGAACTGGTGAAAAATCCTTCTATTTCGGATGTTTCGGGCGAAATCCCATCTTCCTGGCCTAATATTGTCACTTCGCTGGTACACATTTGGCCCGGAATTATCCCGGCTACCAACACTTTGCTTACTGCCGAAAAATTCGCATCGATCAACTATTCGCTTGGCTATGCCGACTATCCGCAACAGGAGTTTGATTTTCTCTGGAAAAAACTGATCGAATCGATGGACCACAACCACGACGGACAGGGAGGCACAATCGGAGATAACCGGAAAATTGAATACGACCAAATGTCAGTTATCCGCGGCGGCGAGATCCTTCGAGATATGATGCGGAATATTGCCGAAAGGGTTAAAATACCAATTGCACATAGCTTTCCGATTGTGGTTTTCAATCCGATGGGATGGCAAAGAAACGACCTGGTTAGTGCCCATCTCTCTCTGTATGGCGATGTTGGCCCCTGGGACATTGGTAATTTCAGAAAAGGGATGCGTCTACTCGATGAGTCTGGCAATTCGATCCCTTTCTATGTTGAAGAATGGAGTGAAAATATTTCACGTGCACTGCGGATTGTATTTGTTGCAGGAGATGTCCCTTCAATCGGCTACAAAACCTATTACCTGGTTCCTGCGGATAAGTTGGAAGAATTTCCCCTAGCCTCAGCTATTAAGCTCGATTCGGAAAACGACAAGAAAGACCCGAGGCGTGAACTGGGGAGCGATGTTTTCGAAAACAAATTTTATCGCCTTTCGGTGGATCGCGCCACGGGCCGAGTCACTTTGTTTGACAAGGAACTGAATCATGATGTTTGCAAGGATATGGAAGTGACTGCATTGGAAGAAAGGGGTGGAAACTATATTGGGAAAGAACCCCCAAGCGGCCGTACCTATATTAACCGGGTTACTGATATTGCTCTAGTCGAAAACAATCCCGTAAGGACAGTCATTCAGATCAAAGGAAATGTTGCGGATATCGCTGTTAAGCAGCGTTTAACACTTTACGGCAACCTCAAACAACTGGATATAGAGAATACTGTTGATTGGAAACCACAGACCATGGGTTTTATGCGGATTCATCAGCAGTTTCCAGCCGCTTGGCTCAAAGCCAAGATTCAGTATGGAATCCCTTTTGGGGCCTGTTCTGCAGATAACCTTATGCCGGGAGCTGCAACCAAGCGGGACGACGAGATAACCAACGAAGCATGGAAACGATCGCGGGAAGTTCACGACTGGATCAACCTGGGAACAGACAAAGAAGGATTGACAATTGCCACAGATCACCAGCAAATTCGCCTGGGCGATGATGTGATTTATGCCGAGATGGTCAGGGGTACACGCTATGTTTCAGTAAAGGTCAAGCGGGGGGATGAACTTACTTCGGAGAACTATCCACCTGCCGGAACTTATACTTTTCGCTATTCGCTTTCATCCGGCAAGGGAGATTGGAAGACAAGCAAGGCGTACCGTACAGGGATGAATTTGAATAATCCCTTGCTGCCTGTCAGTGTCGCCGATGAACTCAGCGCCAAGACACTACCTCCGACTCATTCGTTCTGCTCAGTGTCGCAAGAAAATGTAGTTGTCAGTGCTTTAAAGAAGGCCGATTTAGGTTCGTCCATCGTGCTGCGCATGTACGAGATAGAGGGTGCTCCCGT
This sequence comes from Mariniphaga sp., assembly GCA_025363795.1. Classification (GTDB taxonomy): domain Bacteria; phylum Bacteroidota; class Bacteroidia; order Bacteroidales; family Prolixibacteraceae; genus JAAFHB01. The sequence goes on from JANYLE010000494.1 coordinate 27,722, forward strand.
CAATACATCAATGAAATTTCTGGATCATCCCATATCTTTCAATGAGGTTAACCTACTAGAGGAAGAGACCGATCACCTCCAACGGCAAACGCTACTGGGTGGAGCTAATACGATCAAGACTGTTAAATTCAATGCTTCGGGCAAATAATAGCCACTTTGAAAATCGTTCAAACAATCAGCGTGTGTCAAATAGGTAAAACAGAATGTTAGAAATGAATATTTATATAACGAAAAGAGTTGGTTCCTATTCCCTGCAGAAGTTTTTGGGAGGACAAATTGATTTGCGGCACCTACCGGAATCCGGAAGGCAATTGTTGCGGTACAAGCTATATTTGTTCGTACTTTTACTACTTATAGTTACGACAAATTCAACTGCACAGAAACATCTTATCGACCGACCAGCGGATTATGTCAATCCATTTATTGGGACAGCACCGCCTGAAGAGAAGCAGTTTCTGGGGAATAATCCACCACTCGGCGAGGAGCTCTATTATGGTTGTGTAAGTCCGGCCGCCATGACAGTGGATCCTGTTGTCAAGCTGGGACCCAATACCGGATTTGACGGAATCTTCCATGTGAGAGGAGCTTCCTACCGTTATTCCGACACTTCGATTATGGGCTTTACCCACCTTCAGCACGAGTATAATCTGAATGCCAACATTTTATTTATGCCTACCGTTGGCGTCATTCAAACTACTCCCGGCAGCCACGACAATCCCTATTCAGGGTACCGTTCCCTAAAAGATTACAAAAGAGAGAAATCTTCTGCCGGATATTACGCTGTTGCCCTTTCCCGTTACGGGATCTATGTAGAATTGACAGCAACAAAAAACTGTGGTTTTCACCGGTATACATTTCCCGGATCTTCACAGTCCAATGTGTTGATTGACCTTTCCGTAGCTCAGACAAGTAATCCGGTTCAGGATGCTTTGCTGCAGGTGGTTGATGATGCTCATGTCAGTGGATGGCAGCAATGTAAGGGAGTTACGGTTTACTTTTATGCGGCCTTCAGTCAGCCTTTTGCGTCATATGGGACGTGGAAAGAAGGTGTCATTACCTCAAAATCGGTCGGCGACACAGGGAAAAATATTGGCGCTTATCTCAATTTCGACACCCAAAAGCATAAGGAAATTTTGAGCAAAGTTGGTATTTCTTTGGTCAGCCTGGAGGAGGCGAAAAAGAATCTTGACCAGGAAATACCGGACTGGAACTTCGACAAGGTTCACCAAAGCGCTTTTGATAGCTGGAACGATGTTTTAAAACGTTTCCGCGTAGAAGGGGGAACCCGCGATGAACAGATCAATTTCTACACATCGGTTTACAGAGTGGTCGAATACGGAGATTTTTTGGGTTGGCCCAGGGCCCAGACGATTATGATATTTGCCCGCGGATCTAAATGGATTAGTAACCAGTTGTCACAGATTACCTGGCTTCCCGGGAAAGGAGGTTTTTGGGGATTGGGGCAGGCATCAGGAATAATGGGCCTCTATGCCAGAGGTTTTAGAGACTTTCCCATTGCTTCGGCTTATGAAGCATTGTGTAAAGGTGCCACAGAAACGTGGGAAGCAGTTGACCCCTACCAAAGATATGGGTTTATTCCATTTCCAAATAATGCGATTGGCCAACCTACCAGTGACTCGGGCAGGGTACCTGGTGCTGATTGCGTGAACCGTACGCTGGGTTATGCCTACGAGGACTATTGCATAGCCGAACTGGCAAAAGCATTGGGAAGAAACAGTGATTATAGCTATTTTTCCCAACGGGCAAAAAATTATAAAAATCTGTTTGATCCGGCTACAGGCTTTATGCGTGCCAAACGGGCTGATAGTTCCTGGGTAAGCCCTTTTGATCCAGGTCAGCCTTATGCCCAATTTTTTTACAGGGAAGGAACGGCCTGGCATTACTTGTGGTTTGTGCTTCATGATATTCCTGATCTGGTGCAGTTGATGGGAGGCAAGACCGCTTTTGAACAAAAGCTGGATGAATTTTTCACCAAACCGTATCTTCCAGTGCTTCCCGTCAGAGATATTACCGGAGTAATCGGACAGTACTGTCATGGCAATGAAACCGACCGATATGTTCCATACTTGTACAATTACACCGGTTCTCCCTGGAAGACCCAAAAAATGGTCCGTTCCATAATGACCCTTCTCCATCATTCGACTCCCTCGGGACTTTGTGGTATGGATGACAATGGTTACCTAACCGGATGGTACGCACAAAGCGCTTTGGGCTTCTATGCCATAAATCCGGCTTCCGGGTACTACGACATTGGCAGTCCGGTATTCAAAAAGGTGACGATTCAGTTGGATGGACCAAAAGGTGGCGAATTCATTATCCAGGCAAATAATGCCTCATCCAAAAACATTTACGTGCAATCAGCATCCCTGAATGGGAAAGTGCTGGATCAACCGATATTCCACTATTCAGAAATAAATTCCGGAGGAAAACTTGTTTTTGAAATGGGGCCGGAACCCGCTAAGAAATGGAGCTCAAAAATTGTTATAAATCAATCAAAATAATTTATATACCTGCAAAATGAATCTTAAACTATTAGTAACGATTTGCCTTATTTCCATTGTTTTGACACTCTGTGGACAAGCACGGACAGTTCCGGCTGTCAACGACACAACTTACATGCTCACTTACGATCATGGAGGATTAATTCTTTGGGGAAGTGATCATTTCAGGGAGAGGCTGACAAATGCAACAAAATTGCTGGATAAGTATCCTTCCTTCAAAATTGGTCTTGATAATGAAGCTCAGATTTATGAT
>JANYLE010000507.1 GCA_025363795.1 Mariniphaga sp.
TAATGGAATGTTTACCAGTAAGTTGAATAGTCCGATAGGAAACCTGTCAGGCCACAAAGCCATCCCCTTTGTCAAATAGTAGACGATGATACCAAGTCCGTAGACACCACCGGGGACAATCTTATGTGGAGTGATGAAAAATACAAATCCCACAGCCATGATGAAGGATCCGATCGTGATGAATCCATAGTCGACAAACCATTGTTTGGTAAATAGCTTTTCCTTTACGATAAATGACATAAACAGAGGATAATTTTTTCTAAAATTAGATAAAAAACAATTCTTAAACTCGGTTTATTCAGATAATTTTTAACAAAATTAAAAGCTGTAACGAAGTCTGCTTTAATTAAATATTGAAATGAGTTTTTGGTTTATAGCCACAAAAAAAAGGGTTCCTTTTGGGAACCCTTTTTAAAAGGTTTTTGTTCTTAGAATCTTTTTTCTTTGATACGGGCTTTTTTACCGGTCAATTCGCGAAGATAGAACAAGCGTGCACGACGTACACGACCCATACGATTAACTTCGATGCCATCGATAAAGGGGGAGAAGAAAGGAAAAATTCTTTCAACACCGATATTACCAGACATTTTACGAACGGTGAATGTCTTAGTTGTTCCTGAACCTTTGATCTGAATTACTGTTCCTTTGTAATTCTGGATTCTCTCTTTGGCACCCTCGACGATTTTGTAACGAACTGTTACAGTGTCGCCTGCGTGGAATGTAGGTATTTCTTTCGGTTCACCTAAAAACGCGTTTTCTGCAATTTTAATCAGATCCATCATGATTGATTTTAACGATATTATTGACGAACGCAATATTCACAGTGTCTAATTGTTGGCTGTCAGAGATTGCGTACGGAACTGGCCGCAAAAGTAGATAAAATTTCTTTTTATAAAAAGCTCATTTGTTAAAAAAATGGGTCTGCCACGATATATTGTGATCAAATTAAAAGGAAGTGGTTCAAAAGCCCGATTTAAAGATTACAATTTGAGTTTAATTCGGATCGCTTCAGGTATGGCAGCTTTATTCACAACGATTGCGGTGGTTTTGTAACGCAGATAGGGTTGAGAGGCGTAAAAATACCCATTTAAGAAATTGTAATTGCCCCATGAATTCTTTACCTTGTAATAAATCGTGCCGTTTTGATCCTTTGCGAGACCGATGATATGCATGGCATGATCGTCAGTAGTTTCGAGATCGTCAAAGGCCATTTGTCTGATTTCCTGGGTAATTGCTTTTTCCTTTCCAGGTTTGTCGAATTTATAAAGTACCGATTGCTTGTCTTTTTCGGAAAGACTATCCCATTTTGCGATCTCCGCTTCATTCATGTTAGTCGGGGTTACGTCCGGAACAACAGCAATACCTTTTAAAGAAGTTGCAAATCCTTTTTCACTCGTGTCTGCTGCCCAAAGAACGGAATAACCTTTCTGAATAGAGTTGTCAACGATTTCCTGAAGTTCATCGAGAGGTACGTTGTAAAATTCACTCCAGAGCCAGTTATCGGGTACTTCAAGGATAAATTGCTGATAAAAAGGGTGATGAGTAAAGGAAGTGATTTGAATATAATCGTCACCGTTAATACCGCAATAATCAGAGGCAAATGATTTTGGAGTGTATTTTTTGCCTTTATAGTCAAAGTTTTGAGGAAGTTCGCCAAGGTAAGTATCAATGGTCTTATTGATGGCCTCGTCCCAAACAGGGGATAGTTTTTTATTTTTATTTTCGACTACGGCCTCAACCATTTTTCGCAGTACTTCATCCATTTCACCATGAACATGTTTCTCTTCATTGTATTTTATTCCCGGAAAAACACTTTCTGGTACAAGGCCATAATTATTAGCAACATATAACGCGTCATAAAGAACTCCACCCGGACCAAAATTGGTGTTGCCAAGCATCCTGACATATTTTGGTGCTTTATCGCGATAACACATACTTACCAAAAACATTTCTGATAAATCAACCTCTGGCTTACCCATTCGCAGCATTTCGGCTTCGAAAAATGACATGGAGGCAAAGGACCAACAAGTACTTGACCTGTATTGATTTTTGACTGAAGTATTCGCTAATTCTCTGATTGATTCGAATTTATAACCTTCGTCGGCAGTTTTTTGGGCAAATAAAAAATTTAATGTTAGCCATAAAGTGAGCGCAAGTAGGGTTACTATTCTAATTTTTCGCATAATGTATTTGAGATGGATGATTTGAATGCGAAAATTAGGAAAATGAATTGAATTTCAATGCTCTTCGTAACTAAAAACAGGCAAATAAATATTCAGTAATACGAATTTTTGCTCCGATGATTATTGAATCGCCTTGTTACTTGATTGATAGAGATTTTCAATTGGGTGGTTAGACCCTTTATAAATAATCCTCCCCGGATTTATTGCCGATTTTACACTTACAGATCCTATTGCCCCGAGCGAAATATAATTGAGTGCTGCGGTCAGACATGCATCCGATTGATTGCCCCAATCCTGGGTAACATTGTCGTTAACGGCAAAATCAACAGGTATCCCGTCGAAGAAATCAGTATATCCAACTGAATTTGTATTTCGAAAACTGATAGGAGCAACCGCAATATTCAGTTTTGTATCACTTTCAATATTCATTCCAACCGGTTTTCCATGGGTCTTTGAACCAATTAGTTTTGGGCTGAGGTAAGGTAGTAAACCCGAAATGACCAACTCACTGGCGGAAGCAGTTGAGGATGTAGTAATGAAAACAAGTTTATCCAATTGAACACTGTTGCTCTTCAGTCCGATTATACTTTGGTATCCCATTCTGGTATGCTTATTATTATATGTCAGTGTATTATAAACTTTATCTTTATATGGCTTACCTGCGAGCATTGCAACCAGCGAGTCGGCACAATCAAGTGTTCCACCTCCATTATAACGGAGATCAAGAATCATATCAGTCACACCCTGACTGGCAAAGTCATCAAATGCGGTGTTGAGTTCTTTAACAGAACTTCCAAGAAAATCACTAAAGACCAGGTATCCGATCTTTTTATTCCCTTTCTGGAATACAGATGAATACTGAACTGAATTTATTACGATTGCCCCCTGGGTCAATTGAATAGTCGTTTCGGTGGCATCGTTTTTAATAAAGACGAACGAGTTATTTGCATTGCTGAGTACTGTGTTTACCTCTGCATCGCTCATTGCCGCAATTGTTTTTCCATTCATTGCCTTGATTTGCCATCCACGTTTAACACCGGCTTTACCCATCGCACTATTGTCGTAAACGAACAAAATGCGGAGTATATCCTGACTGTCAAATCCCAATCCTGCACCCCAGCCGGTTGTTTCCCCATTTTCGAGCAAAGCAACCATATCTGTATAGGGCATTGTAAAACTCCATCTGTCCTGGGAATATTTTACCGCATTAATATAATCATCCGGGGTTTTAATGGTTGCAAGATCTACTGTGGGCATTTTATCGTACCAAAGGTACAAATCGTTAAATGTGTTTGCTGTAAATTGAACTGAAGGATCAATTGTCTGAATGCTTCCTTGTGGTGAGTCTTTTTTGCAACCAAAGATTAACAAAAAAGACAATAAAAGCATCGAATATATTAATTTGCTCATTTTTTAAATACTTAGTAGAGTTGTTGATTCATAAAAGTCTCATTTGCATGAATTTGATACCTGAGTTGACCGGTATTAATTAATGTTAAGAGTCGCCACCTGATTGGATTTAATTCCTCATTGCACTGAGTTATGATTTCCGTTTTGATCTGAATCAGATACAATTTTCGTGCAAATTTGTTGTCTACAAACCCTTTTAGGAATCTTTTTGCGGATAATTAATCCGGACATGATAAATGTTGTGAAGTTTTTCCAGGAAAATCTCTTTCAGTAAGGTGATATCTCTGAACGTGAGTGGTGCATAGTCAAGCTGACCGGCCTCTGTTTTTTGCTGAAAGATGGAATCGATTAGTTTTTTAAAGGTTTCGTTATTTTTCTTGTCCATGCTTCGCGATGCTGCTTCAATACTGTCAGCCAGCATAACAACGGCTGTCTCGCGCGTTGAAGGCACTGGTCCAGGGTAAGTAAAGAGACTTTCGTCAATCTCTTTTTCGTGATTGTTGTTTTTTTCGATAAAGAAATAACCGGTCTTTGTTGTCCCATGATGGGTTCTGATAAAGTCAATGATTTGATCAGGAATTTTATGCTTATGGGCAAGTTCAACTCCGCGATTCACATGCTCCATGATTATTTTTGCACTCTCCTCAAATGAGAGCTGGTCGTGTGGATTAATCCCAAATGCCTGGTTCTCTGTGAAATATTGAGGTCCGATAAGTTTTCCAATATCATGATAAAGTGCCCCGGCTCTTACAAGCAAAGGATTTCCGCCTATGATCAGAATAGCTCCTTCGGCCAGGTTTGCCACCTGGAGGGAATGTTGAAACGTACCCGGAGCCTCTTCAGCCAATTGACGAAGTAGTTTCTAATTTGAATATGATAATTCGATCAGCGTAACATCGGATACAAATCCGAATGATTTTTCAATCAGGAAAACCACAAGGTAAGTGATTAAAGTGAGGGCAGCATTAATCATAAACCATTTCATCATTGTCCAGTCAATTCCATCAAGACTGGCTTCCTGGATCAGCGAAATTCCTATATAGGTAAAAGCGTAAACGAAAAATATAATCAGGGATGTGAGGATTAGCTGATCTCGTCGCTGAAGATTATTCTGACTGATCACAGCAATGCTGCCGGCCGGAATTGAAAGCAATATGAATTCGTATCCGTTGGGAACCATGAAACCGACAATGATTGCAGTAATTGTATTCACAAAAATTGCGAGGCGGGCATCCAGGAAGGTACGGATGATCAGCGCTAACGCAGTAAACGGCACGATATAAACAGGGAAAGTGTTGGCAGAGACAACGAGCTTACAAAAAAAGATCATCAGCGTCATCATGAGCAATGTAAAAGTGATGTCGCGTTTTGACTTTAACAGTTTC
>JANYLE010000011.1 GCA_025363795.1 Mariniphaga sp.
GAACGATAGAAATATGTCCGAAATAAAAGAGGTCATTGTAAAAACCGACAGGCTGGCTACCGATAAGTACCAGGTTAATATGGGTCCGCAGCACCCTTCAACACACGGGGTATTACGTTTGCTTGTTACACTTGAAGGAGAGAAAGTTCTTAATGTTCAGCCACATACTGGTTACATCCATAGCGGAATTGAGAAAATGTGCGAGGCAATAACCTACCCGCAAATCATTCACCTGACTGACCGTATGGATTACCTTTCAGCTCATATGAGCAATGAAGCGGTAGCCTTATGTGTAGAAAACGCATTACAGATTGAAGTTCCCGATCGCGTCAAATACATTCGTACCATCATGGATGAATTGACCCGTCTTGCATCGCATCAATTGTGGTGGTGTGTATATGGGATGGATTTGGGAGCACTTACTACCTTTTTCTACGGACTTCGTGACCGCGAATTGATTCTCGATATTTTCGAGGAGACCTGTGGAGCAAGAATGACGGTAAGTTATAATACTCCTGGTGGATTGATGTTCGATATTCACCCCAATTTCCAAAAACGAGTTAAGGATTATATCAAATATTTCAAGACTAAACTTCCTGAATACGATCAACTGCTTTCGGGTAATGTGATTATGCGGGAGCGCACCGAAAACATCGGTTATCTCACGCTCGAAGAAGCAATTGATTTTGGAGTAACCGGTCCGTCCGGACGTGCTTCTGGTTTCTCTAACGATGTTCGCAAACATCAACCCTATAGTGCTTATCCTTTTGTAAAATTTAACGAGATTCTTGATCACCGTTGCGATTCACTTGCGCGGTATGAAGTCAGAATTAAAGAGATGTGGGAATCAATATCAATCATTGAGCAATTGATCGATAATATTCCTGAAGGTGATTATGCACTTAAAATGAAGGGAGTTATGAAACTTCCGGAAGGAGAGTTTTACCAACGTGTCGAAACTGCAAGAGGAGAATTTGGGGTTTTTATTGTAAGCGACGGGAAGAAGAATCCTTATCGTCTCAAATTCCGTTCACCTGGTTTTTCGAATCTCTTTGCCCTGAATAATATGGCGAAAGGTCATAAAATTGCTGACCTGGTCGCAATTATGTCGACGCTCGACCTTATAATACCCGATATCGACCGGTAATAAACATTGAAGATCAACACTGACGCTTAAGATATTTTCAATATGGCTTTTAATATTTACGACTTTACAACGTTGACCCACAACATTCATGTGGGATTGGCTGAAAGTTTTTCGCCTTTTGTTGCCACAACCATTGAGTGGGTAATCGTAGGGGTTGTTTACCTTTTATTTGTTGCACTCTTTGGATTGTTTTTGGTGTATGCCGAACGTAAGGTTTGTGCTGCATTTCAGCAACGACTCGGGCCTACAAGAGTTGGTCCGTGGGGCTTACTTCAAACAATCGCCGACTTTATAAAATTGTTGATGAAGGAGTTGATTATGCCCCGCAAGGCTGATTGGTTTCTTTATAACCTTGCCCCTTTCATTGTAATCATCGCGTCTTTCTTGGCGATTGCCGTGATCCCGTTTGCAAAAGGTCTTCAGTCACTCGATTTTGACATTGGTGTCTTCTACCTTACTGCTGTTTCTTCAGTAGGTGTTATCGGTATCCTGCTGGCAGGCTGGTCAAGTAACAACAAGTATTCATTGATTGGTGCAATGAGAAGTGGTGCACAGATTTTAAGTTACGAATTATCTGTATCGTTGTCGCTTTTGACGATGGTTGTATTTGCAGGATCGATGCAGTTCTCTACAATTGTTGAGGCACAACGTGACGCATGGTTTATATTTTCAGGACATATCCCTGCTATCATTGCCTTTGTTGTTTTCCTGGTTGCGGGAACAGCAGAAACTAACCGAGGACCGTTTGACCTTGCAGAGGCAGAATCGGAATTAGTTGCAGGTTTCCATACCGAGTATTCAGGTGTGAAATTCGCCATGTTCTTTCTCGCAGAGTACATCAATCTTTTTATCATTTCAGCTGTAGCTGCTACCGTATTTTTAGGAGGTTGGATGCCATTACATTTCGGCAATTTCGAATCCTTTAATCATATTATGGATTTTATTCCTCCGGTGATGTGGTTTTTCATGAAAGTTCTGAGTGTCATTTTTATCATCATGTGGTTTAAATGGACATTTCCCCGCTTACGTGTTGACCAGATCTTAACGCTGGAGTGGAAATACCTGCTGCCAATCAACCTTGTCAATATCTTGCTGATGGCGCTTGTCGTTTTGACAAAATTTCATTTTTAACTGAATAATAGGCAAATATGAAGTCTTTTATCGAATATATTACATCAATCTTTAAAGGTGTCTGGACGCTTTTAGTGGGGATGAAAGTTACCGGGAAGTATGTTTTTACTCCTTGGAAGCATGTCACCCATCAATATCCTGAGAATCGCGACACGCTAGTCATGTTCGAACGTTTCCGTGGTGAAGTGATTATGCCGCATGATGCTAACAATGAACACAAGTGTACGGGTTGCGGGATTTGTGAAATCAACTGCCCAAATGGTTCGATTGAAATTATCTCAAAATCAATTATTACTGCAGATGGCAAAAAGAAGCGTGCGATTGATCAGCATATCTACCACCTGGGAATGTGTACGCTTTGTAATCTGTGTGTGAAAGCTTGCCCAACCGGAGCGATTGTGATGGGACAAAATTTCGAACATGCAGTTTGGGATCGTTCAAAACTAACCAAAGTGCTGAATCAGCCGGGTTCAAAGATTTCGGAGGGAATTAAAGAATAAATAAAAGGTTCTGTAGATCAGTTTGATTCAGAATATAAAGAATACGAGTTATGGTTAATGAAGTAATGTTTTATCTTTTGGGCGCGATGATCCTGACTTTTTCGGTATTAACCGTTACGACCAGGAGAATTTTAAGGGCTGCTGTCTATCTGTTGTTTGTTCTGATCTCAACAGCCGGACTATATTTCATGCTGAGTTATAACTTCCTTGCGGCAGTTCAGCTGACTGTTTATGCCGGAGGTATTGTAGTGTTGATCATCTTTTCGATCCTCCTTACAAGTCACCTTAGCGAGCGTGCAGTAATGGCTCCGCTAAAGCAAAGTCTTTTGTCGGCGCTGGCTACTTTAGCGGGTGCAACTTTAACTTTGATGACCATCCTAAGGTTTGCCTTTGTTCCAAATGCAGGTGTCGATCCACAACTTAATATTACGGATGTAGGTAATTCATTAGTCTCTTATAACCGGGACGGCTATGCACTTCCATTTGAAGTAATCTCTGTCCTTTTACTGGCATCAATGATCGGTGCTATCGTTGTGGCTAAAAAGGAAAGAAAATTAAAAGAATAGTATTCAAATAGTAATTTGAATTTAAGATATTTAGATAATTCAATTGTCATATGATCCAAAACATTCCGCTCAGCTATTTTTTAGTAATCAGTACATTCATGTTTTTTATCGGCATCTATGGCTTTCTGACACGCAGAAACCTGATTACAATGTTGATGTCTATCGAGTTAATTCTGAATTCAGTCAATATCAATTTCGTGGCGTTCAACCGCTACCTCTATCCTCAGCAACTTCAGGGACATTTTTTTATGCTGATTGTCATTGCTGTTGCAGCCGCTGAGGCCGCCGTTGCCATTGCAATCATCATCAATATATACCGCAATTTTAAATCGATCGATGTGGAGAATGTCGACGAAATGAAATATTGAAAATTTAATAACCGAAAAGAGAATCATCAGTTATGGCCGATTATACTTATACTTTACTCATTCCGCTGATCCCGCTTTTTGTTTTTTTGTTTCTGGGACTTACCGGGCATAAAATGAAACCTTTAGTTACCGGGTTGATTGGATCAACCGGTTTGGGAATTTCAGCGATTTTGTCATACGCGACTGCTTTTAAATACTTTATTGGATCTCATGTTGCCGGAACAGGCTATGCATCAATAAAAGGTTTCGAAGTTTCGTGGCTTCATCTGACCGATAAGCTCACCATCCATTTGGGGGTGTTGATTGATCCGATATCGGTGATGATGCTTGTTGTCATCACGACAGTTTCGCTGATGGTGCATATTTATAGCATCGGTTATATGAAAGGTGATCCGGGTTTCTACCGCTTCTTCTCTTTCCTTTCCCTATTTAGCTTTTCGATGTTGGGATTGGTTCTTGCAACCAATATTTTCCAGATGTATATTTTCTGGGAATTGGTTGGGGTTTCGTCCTTTCTTTTGATTGGATATTATTACGAGAAACCAAGTGCCGTCGCTGCATCTAAGAAGGCTTTCATTGTAACCCGCTTTGCTGACCTTGGTTTCCTGATCGGGATTTTGATGTTGTCATTTAATACAGGAACTTTCGATTTCCAGACATTGACTGATCCGCACGGACCTGCAATCGCTTCGGCCGGAGGCGCTTTGTTTATGGGTATGTCCGTCTTGTCATGGTCACTTGTATTTATATTTATTGGTGGTGCCGGTAAATCGGCCATGTTCCCGTTCCATATATGGTTACCAGATGCTATGGAGGGTCCAACTCCTGTTTCTGCTTTGATTCATGCTGCAACGATGGTTGTCGCCGGAGTTTATTTGGTCGCCCGTCTATTCCCTGTTTACGCTCTTGGTGCACCTGATGCGCTGATGGTCGTTGCCTGGGTCGGAGGTTTCTCTTCGATTTTTGCAGCTGTGATTGCCTGTACACAAACCGATATAAAAAGGGTTTTGGCCTTTTCAACGATGTCGCAGATTGGTTACATGATGCTTTCTCTCGGTGTTTCCGGTTACGGAGGCGAAGAGGGTTTGGGATTCATGG
>JANYLE010000014.1 GCA_025363795.1 Mariniphaga sp.
GATGAAAAAAATAAAATTGCCACAAAGAAATTGATTATTAAAGAAATAGCCCATGATGGCGAAATTAATATTGAAACGGCAAACAAACTTCTTGAACGAATTGCCGTTTCAATATCAATTTCGCCACCATGGGCTATTTCCTTAATTATCAATTTTTTATTGGCAATTTTACTTTTTTCATCCTTCAACAAATTGCCATTTAAAGTTAACCCGGACACCGAATCACAAAGTGCCAATCCGAATGTGACGGCCAAGGTTTTTTTAATAAAATCCCTGCGCTGTTTTTTCATTTCAAATGAGTTTATTTATTCTCAGACTTATGCATTCAAACAGATATCATTCATTACCTGCATGATATGAAGTTCTTCCCTAAGGTCGTTATAAATACATAGATCAGGTTACTTAGTTATTGCTGGTTATACGCTTTTAAGCTAAAAAATACCCTCCCACAATTAATTGCAAAAGGGTATCTTTTAGTTATTTATTAAATGTTAAAATTAAAAATTCGGGCCGGCAACATCCCACCATAGTCGGGTGCTGATAAGATCTGGTCCGCCAAGTTTCGTTGTTGCATCAGCAACGCCGGGAGCATTACCAGTTCTTTCTGAATTAACAAAAGGCATTCTCTTAATCCACTGGTCTGCAGGAATAACACCCCAATCCGCATTGCTGTCATTCTTGGCAACATGAGGAATTTTAGGATAACCGGTTCTGCGGAAATCGCACCACGATTCAAGCCCATTGGTGAAATTATTCACCCATTTCTGGGTCATAATTTTTTCCAGTTTCAACTCATTGCTATCGCCTTCATTCCAGGCAACTGTTACGGTTGATGATGCTGTAAAATTATTTCTTGCATCTTTTGGATCAACATAATCAATTGGCTTGCTTGTTGCATCTGCCAAATAGGTGTCTACGCCACCTGCGCCCCAATCAGCAAATGAGAGCCTTACACCATTTTCGTAATTGGTCTTTGCATCACCAGCCCCGGCCCAGCCCCTGAGAGCTGCTTCAGCTTTCAAAAAACTGACTTCAGCTGCCGTGATTGATCTCCTGGTTTGCACAGTTTGAAAATCATTGGATACCCTGGAATAAGGGACTCTGTCGATTTTAGCTTGTATATAAGCACCATTTCGGATTCCTTTATAGGCATATGCCGCAAGTGAAGCGTCCTGACTGAGATTTGGACCCTGGAAAAATTTCGAAACCCGTCCGTCCTTTAACCCAAGAAGGAAGGATTCCATTACAGCACTCATTCGGGTATCGTCCCATTCAAAACAAATTACAGCCATGTACATTTTATTACCAAGCAAAGCAATGTTAAGGTTATCTGCATTGGTAGCAATTAAACCGGCCGGGTCGCTCATTGCTTTTTCTCCCTGTGTTTTAGCCAGTGCCGGAGCAACTTTTGATAAGCGCATGGCCAATCTCAAACGCAAAGAATTAACGACTTTCATCCATTGCTTCACATCACCCTGGTAACTTGGATCAAATTTAACAAAACCCTTGTATTCCTTGTTAGCCGCAAAGTCAGTTTGAACAGAATCTAATTGTGCAAAGAACAAGTTGTACAAATCAGATTCTTTGTCATACATAATATTATTAGCAGTGGAGCCATATTTGGAATAGATCACCGGTCCATGAATAGCTGTCAGTTTAGACACCGAAAGTACCCGGATCAATTTTGCCCATGTTGCAAAAAGTGGCAGGTTATTATCCTTCGCCAGTTGGATCACTTGTTTGGAAGGGGACATTACTGACCCATAAACACGATTCCAATAATCGTTCCATCTGATATAATAGGTGGTATTGTTTACGTTACCAACGAAAGGGGTTGGAGTATTCAAATATCCCATCCAGGAATCCTGGCACAGATCTTCTTCAATTTGATGTCCGTTGAGATTGAATAATAACGATGAGAATGGCGAACCAACAAGGTTAAAATCCTGCTTTAGCATCTCATCAGAAATCTGGTAAGGATTTTGGTTTTCAGTTACAAAATTCTTGGTGCACGATGCGAGAGCGCCAAGGATCAGTAAAAAAATAAAAAACTTTTTCATATTTAACATTTTTAAGATTTTAGAAAGTGACCTTTAAGTTAAACCCGTAAGTCCTTGTTGCAGGCATACTAAATACCTCATTTGACTGCATACTATTGGAAGTACTCATTGATAATTCCGGATCGTACGGAGCTTTTTTGTAGAAGAAGAACAAATTCCTTCCAATCAATGAAAACGAAGCTTCCTTAACCGGCAGTTTAAGCTTTTGTACATTAAGGTTATAACCAATAACTAACTGAGCTAATCTGACATTGGTCCTTGAGAAGATATAAGGTTCCATAATACGGTTCCTGTCACCAACAGCACTGTAGTAAACAACAGGATCAATTGACGTTACCGCAGTAGTTCCTTTGATAGCGTTAATTGGCATGGTACCTGCATCCCTAGCATCTCCTGTCCGTTTACTGACTCCATAAGAATCAAGGAAAGCTTCAGTTTTTGAGAAAGCAACCCCTCCAAACTTACCGTTAACCAGTGCACTGACATAAAAATCTTTGAAAGTGAAGGTATTGTTCCATCCTACAATAAAATCAGGATTAACATTTCCAACTTTTTCCTGTTTGGCTGCCTTTGTAGGAACGCCATTGTCATCAAGGATAATCTGACCTGCTGCATTTCTGGCAAATTTG
>JANYLE010000086.1 GCA_025363795.1 Mariniphaga sp.
GTGCACAATTATTATGACATAACCATTGGAGACGATGGCAATGGTACCGCAATAAATATAAGCTGTCGGCACAAAACAGGCGAAGACCCCGACAAACAAGCCGGGATTTACTTTTTACGTACCTCTTTGAAAGAAAATGACGAGAAAACCCTTTGGTCTATCTATAACATTATCAGAGAAATAGAGTACACTTTTCGAGTCCTGAAATCAGATCTTGACCTGCGCCCCATTTACCATAAAACAGACAGTGCCGCTATGGCGCACCTGAATTTAGGAATGTTGGCATATTGGTTAGTGGCAACCATACGCTACCAGCTGAAACAGCAAGGGATAAACTCCGACTGGCGCGAAATAGTGCGGACAATGAACACCCAAAAATGTGTAACCACGAGTCTTGTCAATATAAAGGATGAAACCATCTCTATACGTCAATGTACCGAACCTACAAAAGAAGTGAAGAAGGTTTATGATCTTTTAAAATACAAATATGCACCTTTTATAAGAAAAAAATCCGTAGTCCCCCCTGCCGCAATTTTAAAAAGTAATAGCCCTTAAAACCAGCCTTTTATAAACCCAAAGCTGCAATGTGGGTTAAGATGTTAGCATAGATTGAAGCAGAATTGGCCTCAGACTATGCATGAGAGTGAAACACAACTGCAACTCTTCCTGATTTAATTCGCCTATCCTGTCAATCATCCGGTAACCATTGACATCGGACCAAATAATCCCGACAGTTATATTGGGAAGATTTGGTCCGGTCAGGTTAAGTAGATGGCCCGGCTACTTTTATAAAATAACTTTTCCGGTGAATTGCCCGGTGTTAAACTTCATTTGGTACAACATAAGGTTTTCGGTAAACTCTTGTCAAAAGATTGTCTGCTTCAGGATCGTTTGCGAACTTTTCATATTCACCCATAAACTTCAGACTATGTCCGACGCGATATGAAATATTTGCGAGGTGCGGAAGCGTTGATGACAAAAATCCGTCGTATATGTCGCAATGAAGATCTTCATTTTTGCCTGAACGCACAGCATCTATAAAATTGCTGAAATGGTTCTCTTTATCGTTCTCGTCCATTTTCTTTGAACTTGCAAATGGCTCTTTTCCTCTTTCACGGAAAGCATTCCACTCATCGCCATAAATTTCAAGCCATCCGTCAGAACCATAAAAGAGGTTGCCGACTTCCTGTCCCTTGCTTCCCTCATTATTGGTGAAACGGCCGCGGCATTCGAATTCAAGCAAGGTGCCGTCATTGTATATGTATGAACAGGTTTGGGTATTCGGGGTTTCCTGTGTTGTCCTGTCTTTCCCGTAAGCCTCAACATCACCGTAAACCCTCTTCCCGGGTGTTTTAGGAGAATCTGCATCCTTCCTGAGCCCATAAAGACCCCCTGTTGAATAAACTGTAGCCGGATGTTCCATCTTATTCAGACCCCAGCGTGCAATATCCAGCTGGTGAGGGCCGGTATTGCCTGTGTCGCCATTACCTGTTTCCCAATACCAGTGCCACACATAATGGCTTCTTTTTTCATTGTAGGGACGGTAAGGAGCGGGGCCCCGCCAGCGGTCGTAATGGAATGTTGCAGGAGGTACGCTGTCCTTTGCCATACCATAAGAATCACGTGCCTTGAAGCAGAGTGCACGGGCAGCGAAAAGTTCACCAATACCTCCGTCATGGATGAACTGGATAGCTTCCCTTACATTTTTGGATGAACGATTATTACATCCAACCTGAACCCTTTTATCATATTTACGGGCTGCTTCAACCATTTTCCGGCCTTCCCATATATTATGTGATGCTGGTTTTTCAATATATACATGTTTACCTGCCTGCAAAGCCCATATTGTTGCCAGAGCATGCCAGTGATTGGGAATAACTATCGAAACAGCATCAATTTCCTTATCGGCAAATACTTTTAGCATATCCCACTCGGTCTGCGGCCGCACCCCTGTTTTATCAAGAGCAAGTTTAGCGCCGCGTTCAAAAAGCGCTTCATCAGTGTCGCAAAGGGTTTTGAGGTTCACATTGTGACTTTTTGCTATGCCGCACCAATTGTTGATATGTACGGTTCCCTGGTTACGGATACCTATCAGAGCCAGGTTGATTCGTTCGTTGGCTCCGGCAATCGAGTTGTAGGATTTAGCGCTGAACCCTATGCCTCCCATGGCAATGGCCGCTGAGCCCAAAGCGCTCTGTTTAATAAATTCTCTTCGTTTTGTCATTTTATTTATTCTTAATTATTGATTGATAAATAATTCACTTAATTATTTCTGAGAAGAAATCCCGGAGTAGTGAACAATCTCCCCTATAACTGCCATAAATTAGTTTCTCTTCCATAAAAAAAAATTGCAGGAATGAAGATAGCAGTATTTATTCTAAAATATACTTATTTAGCCTGATTATTACAATATATGTAACTAATCAGTGACTAGAGTTTGGAGTGACTAACCTGCCTGCCGGCAGGCTGGATGTTAGGAGGACTGAAGACCTCCAATCTTTTACTTCGCGATGACGAGGGCAGTCCATCATTGTCTGTCTGGCTTTCTAAGCAATGCCTGAAGAAGTAAGCGGGAAAGACCTTATTCGTGATATGATCGTTGACATGACACAAGTGTAATTTTTTTTTAGCAAGGCATCAAATAAATTTTTAAAAACTCTTAATATTTTAAAGAATAAAGAATATCTTTTAAAAAGTTTTGAATCATGTAGCCGGAGTATGTATTTTGATTTCTCATTATAAGTTATGCATCAAAGTTTTTATAATTCAGAAATTTGAGTTGTAATTCTCGAATAATTGTATAAATTTTCCTAAATCAATTACCTAAATCAGAACAGATTATGAAAAGAAGAAACTTCCTTAAAAACATGGTTCTTGCAACAACTGCAGCCATGGTTCCCATTAGTAACCCGGAACAATTCAGTTTTGAAGAAAAAAACCTTTTAAGCAAAACCAAAGGACCGGCTCCCCAGGTAAAAGGAGAGCTGCCTAAAGGAAAAATTAAAAATGTGACTTTAAGCCGTTTGATTGCCGGAGGTAATCTCGTTAGCGGGTTTGCCCATTCAAGAGATTTAATTTATGTTTCTAAATTATTGAAAACTTATTTTACAGATGAAAAAGTTATTGAGACATTATTTCTCTGTGAAGGTTCAGGGATAAATACTGCTGTTCTTCGTTGCGATGAAAATATTATCAGGATCCTTAATAAATACCGCAAACAGGGTGGAAAGATACAATGGCTGGCACAAACTTATCCTGTTGGCTCTGACATGTCTAATATCAAACTGGGGGTTGATAATGGCGCCATAGGGGCTTTCGTTATGGGCGGAAACGCTGAAAAATATCTGGAAGACGGTAAGGTTGATGGTCTTGGAAAATCTATTGAATATATTAAGAGCCAGGGACTTATTGCCGGAACAGCAGGACATACAATAAAAGTTCCCATTGCCTGTGTCGAGAATGGAATAAAACCTGATTTCTTCATGAAAACCTATCATAACAACAAATATTGGACAGCTTCTCAAATCGATCCCGCAAACCCGGAATTACCAGAGCAGGGCCATGATAATATGTGGTGCGCATCGGCAGAGGCTGTCTCCGACTTTTTTAAAAAGAATACAACCCCGTGGTTAGCATATAAAGTTCTTGCAGCAGGGGCAATCAGGCCGGCAGTCGGATTCCGCGAAGCCTTTGAAAATGGGGCTGATTTCGTTGTTGTGGGAATGTTTGATTTTCAGGTAGCTGAAAATGCAAATATAGTATCTGAAATTCTTAACCCGGATTTCAAGCGCGAAAGGAAATGGTATGCCTGACAATTAAACAGGAGAAGAAAGAAATATACATCCTTACCTGCCTGACAGGCCCATATTGTTTGGAGACCGTGCCAGTAAGATGCCACGGATTGCCCTCAGGATATTGCTATTGTTCGAAGCCCTCATCATTCAAAGCTTGTATAACCTTTCTGATGAGCAGCGCCGAACTAATGGGATGCCTGCCTGCCGGTAGGCAGGGGTATGTCCAGACATGAAAAACTAAATTTTGTAAGTGACTGATATTTAATAATTTAAAAATTAAGGGGGAGGTGAAATTAGGTTTTTAGAAAACCAAACATTATATTTGTTTTAAACCCGGCGCCAAAAAAGTAGTAATTAGAGGCGCCCTTATTAAATTAGCATTATAATAACAATAAAAACATGGAAATAGTAATCTCAGAAACCAAGCAGGTTCTTGGTAAAAGCGCTGCCCAAAAGGGAGCCGAATTAATTCGTAAGGCTATCCTCGACAGGGGGGAAGCAAATATCATCATTGCTACCGGAGCATCACAGTTTGAAATGCTGAAAGAGTTGGTGAAAGAAAATATTGACTGGTCTTTAGTAAGAGCTTTTCATTTAGACGAATACATCGGAATATCAGAATTGCACCCTGCATCGTTTCGCAAATACCTCAAGGAACGATTTGT
>JANYLE010000112.1 GCA_025363795.1 Mariniphaga sp.
TTTGTATGGGATTGATCTGTTAAAAAAAATACTATTTGTATCTTTTACGTTATATCTTTAGGTAATCAGCGCTTAACACGATTTTATCACGATTAATATCAGTCCTTTATTCTAATTTTGCCCCCAATTTTAAAGGAGAGATTTTAATATCGTCATGAAATCAGATTCAACCAAAAGTGGTTTTCGTAAATGGTCAAAGTATTTAGGTTACGGATTTATAGTAGTTTTTGCATTGATCGGCTTGTTTTTAACCACAGCATTCTTCGCTGTTAAACTGCATGTTACAGATGATCCAGGGGCAGTGGATTATAATGATCGCTATTTTCAGGAACTCAAGGACAAATATGGAAAATCGGGTACAACCGACAGCAGTACAGTAAATTTGAAAGAGGCTGCATTCTTTCACAGTGTACTGGTATTGAATAAATACTATCCCGAAAACTCGCTCTATATTTTGAATGCTTATCTTAAGAGCCATAATCTTCCCGAAGCTGAACGCATGGTTGCAGCAGTGGACTTGCACATGGAAGACAATAAAAAGTACAATGCAGAAATAAAGGAATTTGATGAAAAGAAATCGGGTGAAGCCAATCAACGAAAAAGCGGAAGCGTTTTTGAATGGATGAATATCGCCGAATGGGAGGATTTTAAACTCGCAGTCACCAAAGACAAACCATTGATTGACTCTGTTGCCAACCTTACGGGTGTTGAGTCCCGCCTCATCGTAGCTGTATTGGTCGGTGAGCAAATCCGGCTCTTTAATTCTGATCGTGAAGCTTATAAAAAATGGATTGGTCCATTATAAATATTGTCCGTTGAAACAACTTTCTCTTTGGGAGTTACCGGAATCAAAGTTCCGACTGCCAAAATCATTGAGAAGAACCTGAAAGATCGTTCATCGGTATTCTATCTTGGAGAGCAATACGAACATTTGCTTGATTTCCAAACAAATTCAACAGAGGACGAACGGTTTAAACGACTTACTTCTTACAAGAACCATTTTTACTCTTACCTTTATGCAGCGCTGAATATCAAACAGATGAAAGTGCAGTGGGAGAGGGCAGGTTTTCCTATCGGTAACCGACCTGAAATTCTGGCGACCTTGTTTAATATTGGATTTGAAGTTTCAATACCTAAGGCAGATCCTGTTGTTGGCGGATCAAGCTTGTTGGTACATAAACAACCCTATACCTTTGGCCTGATTGCTTATGAATATTATTATTCGGGTGAACTTTATGACCTGTTCCCGTTTAAGTCGGAGAAATTTGACTGGAATCATGTTTAACCGCATAGAATCCTGTCGGTTAATAATCGTTTTGGCTTTGATTTCATCTCTTTTAATGGGGATGACTTCAACTTTAACTGCCCAGGAACGACAGGATACACTTCCAAAATGGCACGAATTACAAAAAGGTCTCTACTTTTGGGAACCCGATGCGCCCGAGAAATCGATTGTTAACGACTCGAGGATTTTTATATTAAAAGCCGATCCCCGCTTTTGTGATTTCAGGATGCTGAGTTCTTCAGAGCATGGTAAACAGAACCGTACGGCTAATGGATGGGCCAAAGAATTTGGTGTGAATGTGGTTGTGAATGCCGGAATGTTCAGCATGCGCAATGCCAGGACGAATAAGGGTTATATGAAGAACTATTCCCATGTTAATAATGCGAAGATGAATGGTTATTATAACGTGATGATGGCCATGAATCCCAAACAAAAGTCTGACCCGGAGATCATGATGTACGATCTTTCCTGTACAAAATGGGAATCTATCCGGACAAAATATAACACCTATTGCCAGGGAATGCGCATGATCGATTGCAATGGTAATAAAATGGCATGGGACAAACGTCCGGGACAAGCCTGCAGCATGGTGATCAGTGCAACAGATATTACGGGCAATATTTACTTTATTTTTACGCGCTCACCTTATACGCATCAGAAAATGATCGATTTTGTGATCGGTTTAATCCCTGATATCCGCACAACCGTTTACCTCGAAGGCGGTCCCGAAGCCAGTCTTTATATACAAACCCAGGATACCACCATCTCCAAGATCGGAAGTTACGTTTCGAAGACCTACGCGAACGATAACAACGACCATTTCTGGAAAATCCCCAATGTTATCGGTATTCAATCGAAGTAAAACGAAACTACAGGAAACTGTTTAGGTTTTGTTTTTCGGTTCCGTCAGGAACAATAGGTCGGTAGAATTAATGCGATAAGCTGTCTGTTGTCCCGTCCGGGACAATACCACGTTCGTCAATCCCATTTCTACCGTCATTTGGTTCCTAAAGGAACCATTCAAAAACATTTAAATAGCTTTAGCTTCTATTGGCTTTCTTTAAATTTATTAAGAGAGAAAAACATTGCATTAATGACGATTGACCTTTGTAATGGCAGTAAATGCACTTGCCGGAGATTGCAATTCATTTGGCAAATTAAGATGTCAAATAGGGATTTTCTATCATTATAAATAACCAATAATAAATCCATCTGCTTATCCGAAATTTATTCTTTAAAAACTTTTATGAAGATTATTATTGCTAAATAATTAATTTTTATCTTTACAACTTGTTGACCATTAAGAGAACAAGGCAGACAGTTTTATTGAATTGAAAGAGAATTATTCATTGAATAAAATAAGAAAAGATGGAAGCAGAAACTATTTTAACGACCAATGAATCCGAAGAAAGTGATAGTTATAATATGCAGATGCATGATGCTATGGTGCCAATTGTCAAAAAGTATTTGCTTGATTATTTCGGTACGCAAATGTATGACCTCGAACCGGCTGCCTACCGCGAGATAGATAAAATTATCAAAGATGGATTTTCATTAGCCAAAGGTATTATCAAATATTTTCAAATTCATCGCACAATAAAAGATGATGATCTTTGGGAGGAAGCATTGAATAAATTTGATCGGGAAAATGCAACGTTTAACTGGCAAAGAATACCGCAATGGCCCGACAACGAATATGAAAATGATTACGATAAGGAATTTTGGGATGGTTTTCCTGATTCGGTGTTGAACGAAGAACAAAAGAAGGCAAAAGCGCATGCTGAAAGTGCTAACGAAAAGATCAACCTTCAGGTCGAATATTCATCCTATATGAAACAAGGGTATGATTTACTCGTCCCTGCTATGCAAAAATACATGGAAGAAACTGTTTCTTTCGATCTTTCCATCCTATCATCTGAGGGGTATGAACATGTGCAAAATGAGTTATTAGATACAGTAGATTATATCTTCGATAATTTGTACGTGATATCTTTTGACGGAGATTAAGCGCAAGATTCTGGAACAGCGTATCCCAATTTTTCAGGAATTTTTCAGGTTTCTTTTTGGAGAGGAATAGAATTCAAGGGAAAATAACGGATTACAATAATACTTCGCGAGCAATATTGCTGAATACAAGGCAAAATTTGGATAAATTTTATTGCAGAAAATTACAATAAACCAGTTAAGCGCTGATGTTGAATTAAAATGGAAAATATATTTAAGAAAAACTGAACCTTAAATTTCTAATTTTCGTATATTCGGTTATTCCTAAAGATGTTATTAAATACATAAGTGATTTGGTTTTATTTTTTAATTAAAATGTATAATTAAATTATGCCTAAAAATTTAGCTTCGGGTCCCGGTTTGAATGTAACCAACCTAAAAACTTTGATTGCTGCTATTTTGGGTTATGGAGAACGTTATAATCCAGTCAATGCACTCATTACGCTAATGGCTTTACAAGCCCTTTATCTTCTTGGCCTTAGTGCCGTAAATGAGGTAGATACTGCACAACCTATCAATACAAAAGCCAGGAATGTCCGTAATGAGGCATTCGATTCACTGGATACATTGGTAACGCGAATTGGAAATGCTTTTAAAGCAATTGTAACCAATGAACCTGCAAGGGCACGTGTACGTTCTTTGGTTCTTCTGATACAACGTGGAAGGGTTAATCCGAAAAAAGAACGACCACCTGTAACCGACCCGGAAGCTGACCATGAAACTGTGAAAGAAAACGCTTCGCATAAATCGGGCTACGACAAACAACTCGAAAATTTCTACAAGTTAATTCAGTACTTAGCCAGTTTCCCGGCCTACAAACCCAACGAGGGGGATTTAACTATTGAAGGTCTGACAGCCTTTTACAACGATCTGATGGCAAAAAATAATCTTGTAGAGGCAACCCAGACTCAGCTTGTTGTTGCCCGCAGGTTACGTGAAGATGTGCTGAATAAACCACAGACCGGTCTGGTTCAATTATGCAACGACTCCAAAAGCTATGTATCGTCAGTTTTCGGCGCCAGAAGTCCTGAATACAAGCAAATTTCGAAATTGAAATTCAGAACGTATAAAAGATAATTTGCAGGAAGAAATGCATCTTTTGGGGAACCTGATTACTGCGATTGCCTGACCGGCATTCGGAGTAAGTATTTTAAAAATATTCATCCCAACAGGAAGATTATTTATGAGAAAATCTACTTACACTTTGCACAAGGCATAAACCACTTTGCACAAGGCATAAACCACTTTTCGGAAGTCATACACAACTTTGCATCAGGCATGCAACACTTTTCAAAAGGCAACGATCACTTTATAGCTGGCATGCAACACCTTTCAGAAGACAGGTTATACTTTGAATCTGGCGTGCAATACTTTTCAAAAGGTATACATCACTATATGTCCGGCATACTATACTTTTCGGAAGTCAACTTTCACTTTGCAACCTGCATGCAACACTATGCACAAGGTATTCATCACTTTTCATTAAACAGGTAACACTTGGCACAAAGAAGGTAGAACTTAGCATTTGCAGGTATAACAACGAAATTTGAATTTTAACTTTCCGCTTATAAACTTTTGAATGTTTCTCTTGTTAAAAGTATTAGTTAAAATTCACAGGATATGAAAAAGAAAATAGGAATATTAGGATCAGGAGCCGTTGGTCAAACACTGGGAAACGGTTTCTTAAAATATGGATACGAAGTGAAGATTGGAAGTCGTGACTTATCCAAATTATCCGACTGGAAAACAAATGCAGGTGCAAACGCATCAACAGGGACGTTTGCTGAAGCAGCTGATTTTGGCGAGATACTTATTCTTGCAACGAAAGGTTCTGCTGCTTTAAGTGCACTGCAAATGCTAAGTTCTACCTTCTTTGTGCCAAGTGTTACCTGTTTAATGAAAAGTGAT
>JANYLE010000144.1 GCA_025363795.1 Mariniphaga sp.
CCATCCCGACTGACCATCCTTTGAATATGGGGATGCTGGGAATGCATGGAAACTATGGTCCCAATATCAAAACAAACGAATGTGATGTATTAATTGCTGTGGGAATGCGTTTTGATGACCGCGTCACAGGAAGTATTAAAACTTACGCAAAGCAGGCAAAGATTATTCATATTGAGATTGATCCTGCAGAAGTTGATAAAAATATTAAAACTGACGTTGCTTTGATTGGCGATGCCAAACATACGATAAGGTTGCTTTCACGGTTAATTCAGGAAAAGCAACACCCGGAATGGGTTGCCGAGTTCAGAGCAGCTGAAGCGATAGAAATACAAAAGGTTATAACGAATGACCTGGCTCCTTTAAAACCCGGCCTTACAATGGCCGAAGTAGTTCGTAAAGTTGCAGATCTTACGGATAATCAGGCGATAGTTATTACGGATGTAGGACAAAACCAGATGGCAGCCGCACGTTACTCGAAATTTGAAAGTTCACGAAGCTGGGTAACTTCCGGCGGATTGGGAACAATGGGTTTTGGATTACCCGCCGCAATCGGTGCCAAATTCGGAGCTCCTGATCGTGAAGTTGTTGTATTTACCGGTGATGGAGGTATGCAAATGACAATTCAGGAGTTAGGGACAATTGCTCAGGAAAAACTGGCTGTCAAAATTGTAATTCTCAACAACCACTTTCTGGGGATGGTCAGACAGTGGCAGGAATTGTTCTTCGAAAAACGTTACTCTTTTACGGAGATCCTGAGTCCTGATTTTGTGAAAGTTGCCGATGCTTATGGCATTCCGGGCAGTTCGGTTCACGATCGAAATGACCTTGAAAGCGCTATGAAGAAAATGATTGACCACGATGGCCCATATCTTCTTGAAGTGATGATCGAGAAAGAGGACAATATCTTTCCGATGGTGCCGGCAGGCTTATCGGTTTCGCAGATCATACTTAGTGCCGACGAGCTAAAATAAGTTTTCAAAATTGGAGATAATTTAAAATCAACAAGATGAAGCAAGAGTTTATCATTACAGCCTACAGCGAAAACCATATAGGTTTGCTGAACCGGATCACGATAATTTTCACCAGGCGCAAAGTTAATATCGAAAGTCTGACCGTCTCTGAATCTGCCCTTCAGGGGATCAGTAAGTTTACCATTGTTGTCAACGAAGAAAAAGAGAAAGTGGTGAATATTGTCAAGCAGATCGAAAAGCAGATCGAGGTACTGAAAGCCTTTTATTATACCAATGAAGAGATGATTTTTCAGGAGATCGCACTTTATAAGGTTCCCACAACTGCATTGATGGAGAGCGATCAGATCGAAAAACTGATCAGGATTCATAATGCAAGAATCCTTGAGATCACACATGAATATACCGTAATTGAAAAGACCGGTCACAAAGAAGAGACACAGGAACTTTTCGAAGGGCTTAATGTTTTCGGTGTATTGCAATTCATTCGTTCCGGAAGAGTAGCAATTACCCGTTCCCCGATTGAGCGGTTATCTGAATTTTTGAATGAGCGGGATGCGCTTTTCGAAAAACTGGAAGCTAAGAAAAAGTAATAATCTATATCAATTCGAGTCGTAAAGATTTGTAAATTAAATTAAATTAGAAATGGCAAAAATTAATTTTGGCGGAACTGAGGAAAACGTTGTAACACGCGAAGAATTTCCATTGGTAAAAGCACAGGAAGTGCTAAAAAATGAAACAATTGCGATCATCGGGTATGGCGTTCAAGGCCCTGGTCAATCGTTGAATTTAAAGGATAACGGATTCAATGTCATCATTGGTCAGCGCAAAGGTTCCAAAACCTGGGACAAAGCAATTGCAGATGGTTGGGTTCCCGGAAAGACGCTTTTCGAAATTGAAGAAGCTTGTCAGCGCGGAACGATCCTTCAATACCTTGTTTCTGACGCCGGCCAGATTGCGCTTTGGCCTACCATCAAAAAACACCTGACTCCCGGAAAAGCACTTTACTTTTCTCACGGTTTTGGAATCACTTACAAAGAGAGAACCGGGATCATTCCACCCGCAGACGTTGATGTAATTCTTGTTGCACCAAAAGGATCGGGTACAAGCTTGCGCAGAATGTTCCTCCAGGGACGCGGACTTAATTCGAGCTATGCCATTTTTCAGGATGCAACCGGTCATGCATGGGATCGCGTAATTGCATTGGGAATTGGTGTCGGATCTGGTTATCTTTTCGAAACGGACTTCAAACGTGAAGTATTTTCTGACCTTACAGGCGAACGTGGTACATTGATGGGAGCAATTCAGGGAATTTTTGCCGCACAGTACGAAGTATTAAGGAGCAATGGTCACTCACCTTCCGAAGCATTCAACGAAACTGTCGAAGAACTTACCCAAAGTTTGATGCCATTGGTTGCCGAAAACGGAATGGACTGGATGTATGCCAATTGTTCTACAACAGCACAACGTGGTGCGCTCGATTGGTGGAAGAAATTCCGCGATGCAAGCAAACCAGTATTTGAAGAGTTATACAAAGAGGTTGCAGCCGGTAATGAGGCTCAACGTTCGATCGACTTGAACAGCAAGCCCGATTATCGCGAGAAATTGGAAGTTGAACTCAAGGAGATGCGCGAATCAGAAATGTGGAGAACCGGTTCAGCCGTACGGAAATTACGCCCGGAAAACAATTAAATATTACCTACCGGAAAGAGATTCGAACCTCTTTCCGGTTCTGAAGACCATGATGGTCATTTTTAAACAATTAGTTACAGGCTGTTGTTAATCAATATCGTGTACCTTAATCAGAATTTTTGTCTCTAAAATAAAACAACACTTATGGATAATCGCGTATATATTTTCGATACGACACTGAGGGATGGCGAGCAGGTGCCCGGCTGTCAATTGAATACAATCGAAAAAGTTGAAGTTGCAAAAGTTCTTGAGCAATTGGGTGTCGACATCATCGAAGCCGGTTTTCCTGTTTCCAGTCCTGGTGATTTCAAATCAGTAGTCGAAATTTCCAAAGCCGTAACCTGGCCAACAATCTGTGCACTTACCCGCGCCGTTGAAAAAGATATTGATGTTGCAGCTGAATCGCTCAAGTATGCAAAACACGGTCGTATCCATACCGGAATCGGGACTTCGCCCTATCATATTCAGTATAAACTGAACTCTAACCCCGAAGAGATTCTCGAAAGAGCCGTGGCGGCTGTAAAATATGCCAAAAAGTATGTCGAGGATGTTGAATTTTATGCCGAGGATGCCGGTCGTTCAGATAATGTATACCTGGCAAGGGTAATCGAAGCAGTAATTAAGGCTGGAGCAACGGTTGTCAATATTCCGGATACAACAGGTTATTGTCTGCCGAGTGATTTCGGGGAGAAGATCAAATTTTTGATAGATAACGTTCCAAACATCCACAAGGCAATTATTTCTACTCATTGTCACAATGATTTGGGAATGGCAACAGCCAACACAATCGCAGGGGTGATGAATGGTGCACGCCAGGTTGAGGTTACGATTAACGGAATTGGTGAGCGTGCGGGAAACACCGCCCTTGAAGAAGTGGTGATGATCCTGCGTTCTCATAAAGAGCTCAACTTTTCAACGAATGTAAATTCGAAACTCATTTATAAAACCAGCCGCCTGATTTCAAGCCTGATGAACATGCCTGTTCAGGCAAATAAAGCGATTGTTGGTCGCAATGCATTCTCTCATTCTAGTGGTATTCACCAGGATGGCGTTCTGAAAAACCGTGAGAATTACGAAATTATCGATCCCGTGGAGGTTGGAATCAGTGAATCTTCGATCGTTTTGACAGCCCGCAGCGGACGTGCCGCATTAAAACATAGGCTTGAGTTGTTGGGTATCAAACTGGAAAAAGAAAAACTGGACGAAGTTTACGAAGAGTTCTTACTGTTGGCCGACAAGAAAAAGGATATCAAAGAAGATGATCTTCTGATGCTGGTCGGTGAACGGATCATGGGAAATCGTCGGATCAAACTTGATTTTCTGCAGGTTGTTACAGGAAAAAATCTTGTGCCTATGGCTACAATCCGACTGGATATTGCAGGTGAGAAATTCTCAGCCACAGAATCCGGTAATGGTCCGGTTGATGCAGCAATTAAAGCCGTTAAAAGTATCATCCACCGCAAAGTAACGCTTCAGGAATTTCTGATTCAGGCCATTAATAAAGGAAGCGATGACATCGGAAAGGTTCACATGCAGGTTGAATACGATGAAAATATTTTCAACGGATTTGGTGCAAACACCGATATCATTACTGCCTCTGTCGAAGCATTTATTGATGCGATCAATAAAATTGGTAATGCCGAAATTGCTTCTGCAAAATGAAAATTAGTTTAGTCAACTTTTAATAATTAAGATTTTGGAACCAAAAACACTTTTTGACAAGATTTGGGATAGCCACGTGGTGAAACAGGTAAAAGGCGGTCCTGATGTTTTATATATCGACCGACATTTTATTCATGAAGTCACAAGTCCTGTAGCTTTTTTAGGTTTGGAAAAGCGTGGGATGAAAGTCTTCAGACCAAAAAATACCATTGCAACACCTGACCATAACGTTCCTACCATCGATCAGCACTTGCCAATCAAAGAGGAACTTTCGCGTTTTCAGGTGGAGACGCTTAAACAGAACTGCATAAAAAATGGTATTGAATTATATGGTCTCGATCATCAATATCATGGGATTGTCCATATTATCGGACCTGAACTGGGAATCACCCAACCGGGAATGACAATTGTATGTGGCGATAGTCACACCTCAACGCATGGTGCTTTCGGAAGCATTGCTTTCGGAATCGGAACCAGCGAGGTAGAGATGGTATTTGCAAGTCAGTGCATTCTTCAGCCAAAACCGAAGAAGATGCGCATTAACGTAACGGGAAAATTGCAGAAAGATATTACGGCAAAAGATATTGCCCTTTATGTCATTTCCAAAATTTCTTCTTCGGGTGGTACAGGTCATTTCATCGAATTTGCAGGTTCAGCTATCAGCAACCTGTCAATGGAAGGTCGCATGACCCTTTGTAATATGAGCATCGAATGTGGTGCCCGTGGCGGAATGATTGCACCTGATGAAGTAACTTTTGAATACATTAAAGGTCGCCAGTTTGCACCAAAGGGCGCCGATTGGGATCAGAAATTGGCACAATGGAAACAATTAAAGTCAGACGAAGGCGCTGTTTTTGATACAGAGTTTCAGTTCGACGCTGCCGATATTGAACCAATGATTACTTATGGCACTAATCCCGGAATGGGAATGGGCGTAAACGAAAAAATCCCTATGGGTGACAACCTCGTAGGTTCTGACCTTATTACGTTTAACAAATCGTTGGAATATATGGGTTTCAAACCCGGCGAAAATATAAAAGGCAAAAAAGTTGATTACGTCTTTATCGGTAGTTGCACCAACGGTCGTATCGAAGATTTCAGAGCATTTGCTTCTATCATCAAAGGAAGAAAAAAGGCTGAACATGTCACCGCATGGATTGTGCCGGGCTCCCATATTGTAGAACAACAAATTAAAGATGAAGGTATCCTCGATATCCTTACTGCTGCTGGTTTTAGTCTGCGACAACCGGGTTGCTCCGCATGCCTTGCGATGAATGATGATAAGATACCTACGGGTAAATATGCAGTGAGTACCAGCAACAGAAACTTCGAAGGTCGTCAGGGCCCGGGTGCCAGAACAATGCTTGCAAGCCCAATGGTGGCAGCTGCCGCTGCGGTTACAGGAGTGGTTACTGATCCGAGGGAA
>JANYLE010000157.1 GCA_025363795.1 Mariniphaga sp.
AAGTGGGCAAAAGGTCTGATTTGTCAGACAGGTAAAACTCCCGCCTGCCATATTCAGTTTGTTGTGTGCAGTTTATTGAATATCAATTTTTTTGCTCATTTTTGTTATTATCAGCCCTATTATCGGAGTAAGCAACATTGACCAAAAAACTGATTTTCCATATCCAATTTCTCGCTTTGCTCCAATGTGTTTTGCAATTAAATGAGTCAGTACAATGCCAATTACAATTACAGCAATCCAAATGTATTCCATAATTTTAAATTTTAACTGGTTTCAAACTAAACGAACATTTCAAGAATCGCTCCTTGAAACATTAGTATTCTTTTATGTTTGCAAATTACACGCAAATGTTGTCTCTCAATAAATACTGCATCAAACTGCAAAACTTTCTCAACCAGGTTCTCCACTGAAGTGTTGTTCTCAAACTTAAAAACATTGTCCGCGAAAACGTTTCCAATTGCAGTCAAGTTTAAAAATCTGTCAAAACCAATTACGTTTCAAGGAGCGACTAAACTGACAGCTAACGCAGGAAGATACACACCGAAAACCACCGCTGCCGCACTTGCCGGGTAGCTGATGTTATGGCCAGTATTTATTTAATTCATAAGCTTTATTCCTATCAATTTCAATATATTATCCAAATCGTTTTCGGTTTTTACCTCAATCTGAATAGTCCGACCTTCTGCGTATTTTTTCGTCTCAAATAATTCTTTTTTTATAGAGTCAGGCAATTTGCTATTAAAAATCAAATCAGAAGCTTTGTCACCGAATGTGAATGCTACCCGGAAATATTTATCACAAGGCACAATAAACAACACATTTCGTTTTTTAGAAAACATTTTAAGAATCCAACCTGATTTTTGATTGTAAAATTTCCATTCAGGTTTAAAATCACCATACTCGTTCTCAATAAAACCTGCAATTTTATCAAGATAGCTTTTGGTCTCTGCTAAATCATAAGCCAACATCTTATCATCAGGTTCAACCAATTTTTCAGTGTAAATACTTGCAGACATAATCCTATGATTTAGGATTAGACATGTGAGAATGAATCACTTTCCATTCTCCTTTTATCTTTGAATACACAAAAGTCCAGGCAAATACACCAGTCAATATGCGACCATCAACTACTTTTATTGAAGAACTTCCATGAGCAGTCAATAATGCATTATTTTCGGATAATACAGTAATCTTTTTTGTGTCAATATTCATTTTCTGGTATTCCAATCCCTTTATTCCTGATTTGAATCCAACCATTAATTCCTCGAATGATTTAAAATAAAATCCATTATCAATAAATCCAGTCTTTAAAGAATCATTGATGCATTCAGAAATCCCAGTTACATCAAGTTCTTCTCCAGCTTTAATACTTTTATCAAAGGTTAGAGCAATCTCGTTTTCTATTTTTTTAATCAATGTACTGGATAAGTCTTGTGAATACGAAAATCCGTAAACTCCGAAAGTCATGATTCCGGTAAGAATAAAGCTGTAAATTTTTTGTCTCATAATCTTGAATTTTGTCCTGTGTTGTCGAAACATTGCAAACACAAAAAAAACATAAAAGTCCAAATGTCAATATGTTTAGTTTTGTCTTCATATTCTGTTGTGTCGTCCTTTTACAGTTGTTGCTAACGTAGGAAGCTACTCACCAAGGCGGATTGCGGGCGATTTAGCTTTCGCTGATCATCAATTCCTGTCAAGCCCAAAAGCAGCGCGGGCGGAATCGAAGATCAGCGAAGCTAAAGATACACACCGAATATCACTGCTGCCGCACTTGCCGGGTAGCTGATGTTAGCTGTAGTATTTTCATGTAAATAATTTGTCAAAGAATGGATTATGTCTGCTTTTTGCAACATCCAGTAATTTCCGAAAAGTCATTACTTCAATATGAAGATTTAGTTTGGGTTGTATCTTAAAGTACGTGCCAAAGGGAGTTTTCTCCCAACCTTTGTCTTTATTAAATTCTACCAATGGTGGAGGTAAAACATCTAGAATTACAAAACCAAATTTGGCAGTTGTTTTCGAGACAATTACTTGATTTCCTTTATAATTTTTCTTGTCAGATTGATACAAAAATTCATCGAAATACGGCTCAATTAATTCCGAAAACTCCCACCTGTAATCACTTTTCTTTTTTTGATGCGCAACATCTCCAGGTCTTTTAAATTCAAATATAACCATGGAATTAATTTCCCCATTATTCCGGTCTCCAAAACCAATTGGATTATCAAACATTTCTGGGTTGTCCATTAGCATTAAATCAGCTTCTTTTCTACTTTTCTTCTGAGAATATGAAGTTATGGATTTATCGGAAGCAATAAACTTGTAATTTATAAAACGCTCATCTAGTAACCAAAGATTATGATTTTCATAAGAAATATTGTCGCTGGTAATCCCCATTGGAAAGATTAAATTATGTACATCTTCTTCCAATTTATATTCTCCATTTTCATCAGCATCTAAAAATTTATCGAATAATTGTATAATAGCTTTTCTTCTAGTCATATAATCAGCCAGACTGTCCACATCATATGCAGTTTTTGCTTTAATATCTTCTTTTATTTGTCTAATTGTTTCTTCATTTACATTTTTATCGCGAATAAATTTTTCAATTTGACTTTCAATATTTTTACGCGCATTATATGAAACTTTATAAAGATGTTCTTCAATTTTATCTTCTGTAAGGTTTGGTGGGACTGCATTTAATACTTCTGGATTATTCAAAAAACTCCTGTATCGTGGTGCACTTGTCTTTATGTATTCTTTAACGTCATTAACACTTTTTTCTCTTGATGCTCGAACAAATGAATCGTATTCAGATTCAAGTACTTCTGTTAATTTCTCTTCAATTTCTTGAAATGTTAAAACCTTTGAATCATTGAAAAGAAGATTTTCTTTTTCCTTAGGAATGTTAAATCCGTTTCGAGTTGAAAAAGCTTTTTGGTTCAAATAGTCAGAAACAATATAAACATCTAAAAAATACAGATTTCCATTGTTCGAAATTGGATAACTAAATAAACTATTAAATGTTTTAATGTTTTTTGGAGAACCAACAACTCTTGAATTTGCGCAATAATGGATATAGTTATTTTTCCTATTACCTTCTTTAAGTGTTCTTGTAATATAAATTTTAAAAGTCTGTTCTTTTACCTCAAAACTCCTCTCTTTTTCTTTTGAAACCTTTTTGAATAATTCATTTATTACCTCCCCTTGGTTATTGTCTGTGTCAAAAATTATGATTTTTGGTAAAAGGTCATTTAGATAGTAGATTAAACAGTGCTGCATAATTTTTTCAGATATGTCCGAAATTGAAAGAGCTGATTTTTCTTTAATCATCTCATTCATGCAGTTATTTAGTGTTACAGATGTACTATATTTTTCAATCTTTGATTTTTCAAAAGATATTGGTTTTACTTCTTCTAATGCACTAAACTCAAATTCTCTAAAGAACCAATCTTCGTTTTCCTTGTAATTACTTTTTATTCTTAAGATTTCATATGCCGCTAATACAGTAAACCTTCCTATGCCTTTGCAACCGTATTCTTTATTGATTTTAGAAAACGGAGTTTCAAAGGATTTATAGTTTTTAGTCGTAAATCCAACACCATTGTCAGTTACAGTAATGGATTTTATTGTTTTTGTATTATCAATATCTGTTTGCATTGGCAAATCCCCTCTATCAATTTTTATTTGAATTTCCCATTTATCCATAGGAAGAGGTGATTCTTGAAGACTGATAATTGAGTTTACAACGCATTCAAGCATTGGTAATAACACATCTTCTGATGTAAGGTCAACAGTTTCTACAATATTCTGAACAGGAACTATCATAATTTATTGTTTATCTAGTTAAGAGCAATTCAATATTACAGCTAACGATTCAATATCCCCAACCAGTTGCGTCTATTTCTGCCCTGGACACAAAACGCACAAGACATAAACAGCTTGAAAAACAGTTATTTGACGATTTATGGATGCTTTTCATTAGGTTAGTTGGTTGAAGTTGCGGTTATTCATATCAAAGTAAACAATAAAGTAGTTCATTTCAAACTTTTTTATTGAAAATAACCGTTGGTGTGATTTAGCTTATGCTGATTCTAACTTCGTTGATTTTAACTTAGTTGATTTTCAATTCAATTCAATCAATTGAAATCCAACTAACATTAAGCAAATTCAATATTAACCAGCTCGTTAATAGCCTTCACCCGTTTCCCCAGGAGCTAAGCCGTATCATTATAAAACCCATTCACCGGACGTTGTGAGCATTTATGTGAGGGCATTCTGTTCGTTTAAGTCACATAAATACTTCCGGTCGCCCGGAAGAACCCTCTGTACGCCTTTCGGCTTGTCATCATTTCAATTGGACTTTGATCACGCATGATTCAAACAACCACGTGCATAATCGGATCGCAATAGGCCGAAGTCCCGTCTTTTGTCACCACTGCCACGCGAAACCAATACCGCACAACCGGGTCAAGCCCATTGAGCTGCGTGGATGCTTTCGATGTAACACCGGCATTCGTCCAGCCCTCTTCGGTTTGGGAAAGCGTACCGTAACAATATTGCCAGATATAGGACTTGGCACCCGGTACGGCCTGCCTGTGAAGCACTACGGAACCTGACAGGTCGCCATTCTCTGCACCGAGCTCCGGTTTTTGCATCGGACCGGGTTGCCTCGACACGCTAAAACCTGAACTTAGAATAATGGCTTCATCAAAGACCGCGATGCGCTCAACATACCGTGCCTCCAGCCGCATTTGGTAATCCCAGGTCGCCTCGGCCTTGTGTAACCGGGCAGTAGCCTCTTTACCCCCTTGCTGAGCAGCCAAAAAACTATTCTCGAGCTCATCAGTTGAAATCTTTAAATCGTTCAACGGGATATCCGGGGTTACGAAAATTGGATTACTGTCTATTCCCAACAATACATTCCGCCCTTTCGCCACTTTGCCAGGTACGGGGAATTTTAAAAAGTCGAATACAACATATGATTTTTTCATAGTAGTATATTTTTTAAATTGCATTATCGATAATGTCTCAAACTATTCTATTAACCGTCCGATGAGTGGGTTTATCTTAATTGCATTATTTCAATGAACGTTAATCTGGTTATTCCATTGTCTCGTCAATGCCCTGGTTATCCGTTAAGATTCACGCGTATCATTCCAGGTTCTGATCCGCTGTTTTACGCTGAACTGCCCCTTTTTACCGGTTCCGATCACTTCTCATTGGAAAGTGATCGTTTCTCTTTGTAAAGCGGGTGCTTTTTGTTGGAAAACGATCGTTTCTCTTCGGAAAGTGATCGCTTTTCGTTGGAAAACGATCGTTTCCCTTTGGATAGTGATCGCTTTTCGTTGCAATGCGGTTGTTTCACCCTGGATAGTGATCGTTTCTCGTTGGAAAGTAGGTACTTTTCGTTGTAAAGTGATCGCTTTTCGTTGAAAAACGGTTGTTTTTGTTTAGAAAACAGCCGTTTCCCGTTGGGAAGCTATAATTATCCAAAAAAAGAGTTTAATTTTGATCAAAGAACAGGTGCAGTTATGCAAAAGAGCTGCGGGATTTATGATTGATGCAGCCATTTGCCCCAAAATACGATCCGGAAAAACACGAACACTGCCAGGTTTATAATTAATTTGAATTATGGCGAAAGATAATATGACCAAACGTCTAATCCAATACTACTTTAGTAGTATTTTTAGTGTCTGAAATGTTAAATATTTACCCTATGGAACCAACGAATATGGATTTTTCAGGAGATTGGAATGAGCATGACGCTGATTTTTTCAAAAAATTATTTTGTTCTCTCCCAGGGATCATCTATGTTAATAAATTCGATCGTCCGGGAGATATCAACTCGTTCCGTAATATCTGGATCAATCAACGCGGACTCGACTTTGTCGGCTATACGCAGGAAGAGGTATACTGCCTGGGGATCGATTTATTCAGGGAGATGATCCACCCGGATGATATGGCTAAGATGTTGGACAGTTTAACATCTGTTTATAGTTCCGGATCGGCATCATTTGTTGCACCCATCCTCCGCGTGAAACCGAAGGGGCAGGAAAATTACAGTCTGTTCTATTGTTCGAAAATTGTACAGGAGACCTTCAGTGACGGTACCCTCAAGCAGGTAGTGGTGAACGCGGTCGAAATTACCAATCACGATCAGCAACTGATTATTGCATTGAAAGGGATCAGGCGGCTAAATAAAAATCTATTGAGCACCCTTTCGGAACGGGAAAAGGAAATTCTGCAATTGATTGTGTGGGAAAAAACCAGTGTCGAAATAGCTGCCTTATTATTTATCAGCAACGCCACTGTTAAGAAGCACCGCGACAATATGATTCAAAAAACAGGCGTTCATAATTCTGCCGGACTTGTGAAACTCGCTGTCGAAAGCGGCGAATATTAATGGAACAACAGTTTTTTGTTTCGGATCGCAAAGTGTTGTCTGTTATGGTGCTCCAACCGGTCAATGTACCTTACAGGCTGACGCAACGATCGGTGGACACTTTACCCATTTTCAGGCCATTAAAATGGTTATTTTCTTTCATCAACAAATTGCCGTTAAAGATCCCGTGTATTTGTTTACTGCAAGAATTTAAACCAGCCAAAACACAATATACTGCAAAAATATTCTAATATTAATACGTTTAAATAATTGTTTTTCAATTATTTTTCACTAACTTACAGCCGCAATCTGAGACATACTAAAATGTTGATTGCAGACCTTAGGTAAAATACATCTAAAATGTAAAAGCCTGCTGAGTATTTTTAAAATGTCAGTAATTTATTTATACAGAATAAATCGACGACCCATCTGTAAGAATAAATTATAAAAATTAAGCAATGACAAAATTTAATGATTTTGAACCCATTGTGCTTCGCAAAAAAGCGGTAGAAATTCTCAGAAGAAGACCAAAAAAATTAGAGAAGACAATTACCGAGGCCGATGCACTAAAGCTCTACCATGAACTATCCGTACATCAGATTGAGCTGGAATTACAAAATGAAGAACTTCTTCAGGCCCAGGAAAAGGCAAATGCTTTAGCAAAAGAAAAATATATTGAATTATTTGATTTTGCGCCGTCGGGTTTCCTTACCTTATCGAGGGAAGCCAAAATTATCGACCTTAACCTGTGCGCATCCCGGATGCTTGGCCTGGAACGCGCCTATTTAAGATTCCGTAGGTTTAACCTGTTTGTTTCCAACGATACGAGACCTGTATTCAACTTGTTCCTTGAGAAAGTATTCAACAGTAAAAGAAAGGAAACCTGCGAGGTTGAGCTTATCGTTAATAGTTATTTAACCCTGGATGTCCTGTTAGATGGAATTGTTGCTGAAAATGGTGACGGGTGCCTTGTAACAATGGTTGACATTTCTGAACTCAAGAGGAAAACGGCAGAATTACAAAGACTCAATTCTGACAAGGATAAATTATTTTCAATCGTTTCGCATGATCTAAAGGGCCCTTTAAGTGCATTTATTGGAACGACAGAGCTTATTGCCGAAAGATTACATCAAATGAAGTATGATGATATTCTTGAGTTTACGTTTTTATTGAAAAACTCGGCAGGTAGTCTTTTCCGCTTACTTGAAAATCTGTTGGAGTGGTCAAGCATGCAAAGAGGTTTAATCAAGTTTGATCCAAAACCCATTCTTTTGTTGCAAAGAATTTCGGAACGCAATGAAATAGCGATACAAGCAGCAGCTGTTAAGAACATTGCCTTGACGTTCGACATTGCGGAAGATTTGACGGTTTTTGCTGATGATTATATGCTCGATAGTATTATGCGGAATCTTTTGTCCAACGCGGTGAAATTCACCCCAAAGGGAGGTTGCATTACAGTGTCGGCAAAATCAATTTCCTATAATTCGGTTAAGATTTCAATAAAGGATACTGGTATTGGAATGGATCAAAAAATAATTGATAATCTTTTCGACTTTACTTCCAATTCAAAGAGAAAAGGGACGGAAGGCGAACTTAGCACAGGTTTAGGTTTGATCATCTGCAAAGATTTTATTGAAAAGCATGGCCATAAATTACAGGTTGAAAGCGAAGAAGGGAAAGGGTCTGACTTTCACTTTACACTTGCGCAAAGTTGCACAGATCTGACGGTCCCTGATTTTAAAAAACAAATTATTTTTTAAAGATCAGCCTGATCAGTTAATCAGTAAGCGATCGAATGCCTGTCTTTTTTATTGACAAAAGACGCAACACCAATTTCGGGGGTTGCGTCTTTTTGTTTTAATGGCGAAAGAGGTTTTTTACATTTCAGAGCTTGGTTTACTTTCGTTCGTGATAATTGATTTGGCACTCTTAGAATTGCCTTTCGCGCCAAAAGAATAAGATATGCTGAAGTAAAGAACCTGGGTTTCAGTTTTACGCCAGTTGTCAGCTGTAAAATTTGATCCCCATGAGGTATAGGTATTCTTAAGTGTATTAAATACATCCGAAGCACGAACTGTCAACGACAACTTGTTCTTTAGAAAATCTTTCTTGACAGCAAAATCCATTGAATATTGCGGTTCCATTCTTGAATAAACGCCCACGATCGGACCCGCATAATTTGCAATCAACTGAAATGAAAGGCTCTTCGAAGGAGTCCAGCTCGAATTGAAACGACCCAGGTAAGAGTAATTACTGGCAGAATTATCTTTCACATCATCCTTTATCAGATTGCGGAAGAAGCTCGCATTTCCGTTTATTTTCCACCAGTTGTAAATGGAATGTTCGAAAGTAAATTCAAGTCCATAATTCTGACTGGTTGACATATTTTGTGGTGCCATATGCGATATTCCGTTATCATCGAGCAATGTTACTGAATTAATCGGGTTGGCAATGTGCTTGTAGAAAGCGGTAAAGCCTAAAACCGTTTTATCCCAGTTGCCATTATATCCAAGCTCAAGGGTGTTTATATATTCAGGCTTCAAATCAGGATTTCCGCTACGAAATACTTCAAGATTTGATCGGTCAACAAATGGATTGATCATTCGGGCAGCAGGCCGTTTAATGGTGCGGCTATAACTTAGCTGCAACTCGTTATTTTCGTTAAGCGGATGAATAAAACTAAGAGAAGGATAA
This sequence comes from Mariniphaga sp., assembly GCA_025363795.1. GTDB lineage: Bacteria > Bacteroidota > Bacteroidia > Bacteroidales > Prolixibacteraceae > JAAFHB01. The sequence continues at coordinate 9,083 of JANYLE010000157.1, forward strand.
AAATTGAAGTAGTTCTGGCTGATTTTTTCATTGTTAACGTCTTGCTTCCCATCAATAAGCGTTTGTTCGAGACGGAGTCCAGTCTGAATGGAAGTTGCTCCGAATTTACCTGACCAAAGGCTGTAAATCGCATGAATTTGTTCGTTGTAAGTAAATATATTCTTTTGGGTAAGGTCTTCAACCAACGTGCTGCCTGTTAAATTGTATAAATGGAAATCGCTTTCGGTGCCTCTGACTATGCTGTGCACGCCACTTTCAAGTTTCGAGCCATTCTCAAAAGGCAATACCCAGTTCACTTGCAGGTTTGAATTATAAATGTCGGAACCCGAATTTATTTCCGTAATTTCAGTTTTTGTTGAATACTGGTAAGTTTGGGGTTGATTAATGGATGCGGATGAATTGGATAACGTGTAATCGACAGTCAACTCTTCTCCTTTTTTATCAAATAATTTCCGGTAGGCAAGCAGGTAATCGTTCGAGGTCTCTTTTTCGTTCTCTGAATTGATTACATATACACTACCTGTTTTATTCATCGACCGATCGAAATATTGTGAAAGCGTGTTATCAGAATCAATTTGACTCGATGGATTATAAGTATAGCTAAGTGTCAGTTTATTTTTAGAATTGATATTGAAGTTTGAACCCAG
>JANYLE010000231.1 GCA_025363795.1 Mariniphaga sp.
TGTTTTCAAACAGGGCGAACAGACATTTGAGGCTGACGAAATCAGGTACAACTATAAAACGAAAAAGGGTATTGTAACGGGCGTTGTGACCGAACAGGAGGGTGGATTTGTGCACAGCGGAAGGACCAAACTAATCAACGACTCAACGTATTGTCTTCGCAATGGCAAGTATACGACCTGCGATGCCGAGCATCCGCATTTCTGGCTCGAAATGACCAAAGCGAAGGTCTTATCGAACAAAAAAATTGTAACCGGACCTGCCTATCTTGTCATCGAAGATCTCCCACTCTATTTTGTGTTTATCCCGTTCGGATTTTTCCCTAATTCACCAAAATACTCATCAGGATTTTTGATGCCTTCTTACGGCGATGAAGTTAACCGCGGATTTTTCCTGCGTGACTTTGGTTATTATTGGGCGGCAAACGATTACTTCGATGCTTCTTTAAAGGGAGACCTTTATTCGAAGGGTTCGCGGGGGATTAAGGTTCATACCAATTACAGGCTGCGTTACAAGTTTAGCGGCTCTTTTGACCTTAAATATTACAAAAATGTCTTTGGTGATAAAGGTTTGCCCGATTATCGGACGCAGAACGATTTTGCAATTACGTGGAGTCATTCAATGGATTCGAAAGCAAGTCCAAGTCAGACTTTCAGCGCGAGTGTCAACTTTTCGACGAGCTCTTTCGATCAGAACAACTCTTATACCACAGAGAATTACCTTACCAATACAAAGCAATCAAGCATATCTTATTCTAAACGTTGGGAGAATTCACCGTTCATGATGTCCGGGAGCATGCGTCATTCCCAGAACAGCCGCGACACAACTATTAGTCTTACCCTTCCCCAGTTAACCTTTAATATGTCCAGGATTTACCCGTTCAAATCGAAGGTCCGGATCGGGCAGGAGAAATGGTATGAGAAAATAGGTATCAGCTATACGATGGATATGCAAAATACCATCAATACAAAGGAGAATAAGCTGTTGAGCTCCTCCTTAATTAAGGACTGGCAGAATGGTGTAAAGCACAGCATCCCCATCAGCACTTCCTTTAAGGCATTAAAATATATAACGGTAAGTCCTTCCATTAATTACAACGAGCGATGGTATACGCAGCAGATCAGAAAGAAATATAACCCGACAACCCAGCTTGTCGAAGTCTCTGATACCCTCTATGGATTTACGCGTGATTACGACTATTCAGTTAGTGTTGGCGCTTCAACAAAGATCTACGGGAATTTTATCCCTTTAAATCCTAAATCCAAAATCAAAGGGATCAGACATGTAATGACACCAAGCCTTAGTTTCAGTCTCAGACCCGATTTTAGTAACCCTAACTTTGGAATGTACGGAACTGTTGTCGATTATATCGATTCAAGAGGGATGCCCGTTGTTTTGCGATATCCCTATCATGAAGGTGGCATCTATGGAACTGCCGGTGCAGGGCGCTCAGGGTCTATCGGGTTTAGTCTTGGCAATACTTTGGAAATGAAAAAGCTGAATACAAACGATACCACCTCTAAGGAAGCGTTTAAGAAGATTAAATTGCTTGATCAGTTGTCCATTGGTGGATCGTATAACCTTGCGGCCGATTCGCTGAACCTTTCGAATATTACTATTTCTGCCCGTACAAAGGTTGCAGGTGTCGATCTTAACTTCGGTGCTATTCTTGATCCTTATGCGATGCAGAACGGTCATCTTATTAACAAGTACCAATTCTCGCAGACTGGTCAATTGGCACGGTTGACAAGCGCGAATATGTCTTTCGGACTCTCGTTTAAATCAAAAGAGGGAAAGGCGCAGGAGAAGCAGGAAGAAAAGCTCACGCCTGAACAAAAAACTGAGCTTGAAATGAAGAAAATAAGACAGAAATCGGGTGATATCCCAGAATATGCCGATTTTACTGTTCCGTGGGATCTTTCGTTCAATTATAGTTTCCGTTATAGTAAACCTGATCCTGCAAAATCATCTTTGATCACACAGACGGTTGATTTTAATGGTAATGTGAGTCTTACCAAACAATGGAAAATTGGTTTCTCATCGGGTATTGATGTTCAGAAACTCATGGTTACATTTACCCAGTTCAATATTTTCAGGGATTTGCATTGTATGCAGATGTCGCTGAACCTGGTTCCATTCGGCTATCGCCAGAGTTACAGTTTTACCATCCGCGCGACTTCAACCTTGTTGCAGGATTTGAAACTGAGCAAACGTCAGAGTTACTACGACAATACGACTTACTAAGTCGCGGCAGCGGAAATACAGGTCGGTTATATTCAAATCTTTACTACACATTATCATCTCTCTGATCAATTCGGAAAAATCTCCCGGAGATGCGCTCAGCTTACTTTTTAAATTGTTCCGCTTATCGTCAGACGGATAATAATGACTTCCTATCCGGCTATGGTTATGCATGGGATGCCTGCGCTTCCTTCTCATCCGGTTATGAATTCGTATAAGATGGCTATGTAAATCTGTAAGATGGTTCTGCTGACTTGTCAGATGGTTTTGCGAACCTGTCAGATGGCATTGTAAGCTTGTCAGATGGCTTTGCTGACCTGTCAGATGACATTGTAAGCTTGTCAGATGATTTTGCGAACCTGTCAGATGGCATTGTAAGCTTGTCAGATGATTTTGCGAACCTGTCAGATGGCATTGTAACCCTGTCAGATGGTTTTGCGAACCTGTCAGATGGCATTGTAAGCTTGTCAGATGGTTTTGCGAATGTGCGCGTTGATCAAAGGAATAAATTGCACCACTCATTGAAACGTGCGACATGCCGGTCCCCAAACTTCTGCATCGATTTTCTGACCTCATTCAGCGATTTCTCGTGAGACAGGTCTCCGCTTTTCGAGAAGAATTTATCTGCAAAACAAATGATCTGTTCTTCGACAGAGATAGGCATGTAATCGCGGAGCGGCAACGGCAGTTTATTGGTTAGGATCTCCTCCATGGTTATTCCAATTCCTGTATGCCGTTCACAAACCAGTCCATGATCAGGGTATCCCTCCGCAACCAGTAGCTCACATCCCAGATAACCATGGCACAGGTAAGGAAATTCGCCAAAACAATAGAGATTTGGGGCGTTAGTTCTGAAAATCCCAATGTCATGCAGCATTGCCGCCTCCTCGATAAAGGATTGATCGGGTAGGAGCTCTTTATGATTTTGTGCAATTTTCAACGCCTTTTCAGTGACCAGACTGCTATGGCTTACAATTATCATGTACGCTTTAGATCTTGGCTTGTAATATTTTGCTATAATCTCAAGTGGTTTCATAGGCCATAATTTTGAAGTAAAAATAGTTTTTTTACGAACTGAATGTGTGATGATATCAGAAATTTACCTGTAAATCAACAATTGTTTAATAATTTCACCTTTATTATATCTACAAATAGCTCATTAAAGCTAATTTTAAGCCAAATTTGAATGAGGAACAATGAGTCAAATAATTGAATCTGCCCCGCGTGCTTTCCGCAAAGGAATTGAGAGTTTAAAAAGCGGTAAAGCAGAGAAAGGAATCAAACGGATCGAAGCTTCGCTTAAAGATGGTTTTAAGCCTGCAATGGTTTTTCTTGATATTATTAAGCATAACAAGGTTGTTGATGAGGCGATTATAACCTTTGAGGAGTTGATGGGCAAAGGTTTTCCCGAAGCAACACTCGCTGTTGGTACGAAATATTACCAGGGGATCGACCGCCCGCTTTCTGCCGAAGAGTCTGTGAAGTGGTTCCTGGAATCAGCCCGCGAAGATGGCGCGGCAGCTTGTAATTTTATCGGCGAGATGCGCGAAAACGGGAATGGCCTTCCGCTCGACCTGAACAAAGCGTTCGAATGGTACGAACGGGGCGCTCAACGTGGCGATATCATTGCCAAATACAATATCGGCAGGTTGCTCAAGACGGGCGATGGCGGTTATAAGGACCTGAACGAGGCCGTCGATAACTGGTACGAGTCTGCCAAGGGCGGTTATCCTCCCGCAATGTACCAGATAGGTGACATTTTCGAGCAAGGGTTCACTGTCCCGGTAAAACTACCCAAAGCTTTCAACTGGTACCTGAGTGCTGCAAAAACCGGCTATGCTCCTGCTTACGAAAAAGTGGGTATATTCCTGTTTGAAGGTAAGGGAACCGAAAAGAATAATGAGGAAGCTTTTGCCTGGTTGTCTAAAATTGAGGGAACAGTTTCCACTGATGTTGCATTGATTCTTGGCAAGATGTATTTTGAAGGGCTTGGTACGACGAAAGACCTTGCTAAAGCAAAAGAGTACCTTGATCAGGCCGCCAACGCCGATTCTGTTGAAGCGATTTTTATGATTGGAAGGCTGTTGGATGACAATGGCGATTCGGAAGCTTACGACTGGTACAAT
>JANYLE010000249.1 GCA_025363795.1 Mariniphaga sp.
AATCGCTTTGGTTGATGACAACCTTCCGGTAATAGTCGTAGCGGCAAAAGACAGTTATTACGAGAAAATTGTCAGTAATATTCAGGAAGTTAAGGCTCGTAAAGGCAACATTATTGCAGTAGTAACTGAAGGTGATGACGGACTCAAAGGAATGGTTAAGGATTTGTTCGTTATTCCAAAATCACATCCGGCTGTGACACCACTTCTGGCAATCATTCCATTGCAGCTTTTCTCCTATTATATTGCTGTAATGCGGGGATGCGATGTCGACCAACCACGAAATCTTGCGAAATCAGTAACCGTGGAATAAACTCAGTACTGTGAGAGGGTAGATATAAAAGAGAAAGGTTAAAGTTGTCAATATATGCGACACACTTTAACCTTTCTTACTATGCTTTTTATTTAAACACTGCTACATTCGCAATATCAACTTAAGATTGACGGGAAGTGCTTTGTAAAGAATTGTTGCATCTGATTTAGGAAGAACAATACTAATCTGAGGCATTGCTGGTTCACGATTAAACTTAGTCAATGACTGAATCGATTTCCTTATTTCTATTTCACTGTATTTCCAGCGCATAGCAGAAATAAGCTTTTTACCTTCAACATCAGGTTTCTCATTTTGAGCGATGACCAACCTCAGATTTCGGTTAAAATCCATTACAATATAAACGTCACCAAGTTTGGTCGGGGCAGGTTCAACCATCGCTTTATTAGCTTCAATAGAGTCTTTAGGTGCAATTTTTTCAACCCAGGATATTTTAGGGATGGTCGCATCAACATGCCTAACGGTAAAAGGTTCAGCCATCCAATTCAATAAAGCGTCGGTATGAAACATTTTAATGGAATTGCTGATATCAGAATCCAAAATATGACATTCGTGCAATCTGACACCTTTCATTTCCAATATAGCCGTATTGCTCACAAAATCAAGAACTAGATACATCGAATCCTCGTTAGCAAGGGTTAGCCGGGAATGAAGCAATGCTTCCTTCTTTCTTAGTTCAAAGAGTTTCTGCCTCGCATCTTTGCTGCTGTTCGATACCAATGAATCAGGAATCGCATCATCATCGCCAGAATTATTACTTTCTGCTTTGTTTGCCTTGTTTGCCTTATTCGTCTTGCCAGTTTTCGCCCTTTCTTCAGGAGCACTTTGCGTGGCTTTCGGTAAAGGATTTTTAGTCATCACAGGCATTAATACGGTGCTTACCAATGCATAAATAACAAAAAGGCTTAAAACACTGGTAATGATCCAAAAGGCTAATTTATTTTTCATTTTTCAGATCTTTAATAGATAAATACTTTTGATCCCTTACTCAATGTATGGTAAATGAGTTCAAGGTCAGTGTCTCCAATACGAACACAACCATGCGTAACAGGAAGGCCCAGGAAGCGCTGATAAAGAGTTCCATGAATCATATATCCATCACCAATTGAAAGTGCATAATCGCCCAGTGAACCCACTTCAACGCGTGAAGCTGATCTTGCAGATGGAATCGGTAATCCATCTTCAATAAATGCCCAATCCGGCTTAATCCAGGGACGGTCTTCCTGTTTATTTCTAACTTCAAACATTCCCTTGGGTGTTTTAAACAGTATTCTTTTACTGCCGGCAATCAATATTTCATTCTTGCCCGTTGAACAAGTACCTGTTTTTATTGTATCCCCATTCGCATTTCGTAAGGAGAATCGGTTCTCAGTAGTATTTACTACTATATAAGGCTTTACAGGCTTTAGCTGATCCAGCTTTCTTTCGGTCGAATTAATATTTCGCTGTGATTTAAGCACTGATTTTTCGATCCCATCAAGGGACTTTGCTTCAGAATCTGAAGAACCAACAAATACGGCTTTTACTTTAAATGCTCCATTCTGAAAGTCAGGGGTATAAAGTATCATCAATACAAATATACCCATCAGCAACAGCGGAATAGTCCAGATAATTACATTAAGGAAAGTTCGTTCTTTTTTTTCTTCGATTTCCATTGTATTGATATTTAGTTTAGTAATTCAGAAAGTGTCATCATTGAACCCACTATTGTAACAGGAGTTCCTACAGGTATCCGGCTGAAAAGCTCATCTATCTCACTATCTGTAAGAGCAATACACCCACTTGTCCAATCGTCCCCTTTACCGCCGTCACCGTGTATTTCAATCAATCCCCCGATATTACTGTTTCTTGAAATAAGACCTTGTCTTTTCTTAATGTTGAAATGGGCATAATCCTCTTCATTGGGATAATTGATTAGCATGGCTTTGTGATACCTAGAGTCTCCGCCAGCTTTCTTCTTAATCACTTTATACATTCCTTCAGGAGTAGCCTTATCACCAGCCGTAAGTTTATCCCCGATCCAATTCCGTCCAAGTTCAACAGTATATTCTTTGGTCAATTTCCCTTTATTATAAAGGTATCCTTTATGTTTTATTTTGTCAACTATAAAAGCATAGTTGTTGTTTTGAGCAGATAATCGGATCGTAGCAGCAAACCAATTCTGCCATTTCGAATAATCATTGAAGTATTCCTTCAGAAGTGCATTGACCTCTTTGTCCGCCACTCCGATTCTGGATTTACCTTCATTTAGTCTTTTAGTGGCAAGCATAATATCTCCTTTTCCAAAGGCACTAAGTCCTTGTTCTAAAGAAAGTTTGCCAAATTCATAATTTTTTCTGACGCCTACCTTAAGTGGCAGATGAATAAATACATCGTGGTAATTATCAAGCTTCCGCTTCAGTAATTCGACCTCTTTAAGGTACTTCATCTTTAATGAATCCTTATTTGAACCAGAGGAAGCGTTGGCTTCCTGAGCTTTTAGAATAGCTGTGAGGATCAGCTCTTTTGCTTTTGAATAGTCTCTTGTGAAGAAAATCTTTTCATTTTGGATCTTCCATTCAATAAGTGCTGCTTTGTATTTTTTTTCGGCAGATTTATAATATTCAGGAGAATAAACATCCGCATTCACTTTCTTTGCCTTTACGAGTAACACTTGACAAGAGCTGAATTCTGTTAGTGGTGGCTTATCCATTGTCAGAATAAGCACCGCATAAACAATAACCACACTTGAAAGTAGAATTCCAATAATGACAAATAGCCTTTTTTTCCAACCAAGTTTCATTCGAAAAAAATAAAGTTCCAAAAAATCAACGTTCTCAATCTACACTGTAAAGAAACTCAAAAAACTGATCTCTTTGTAAATTGATATTACCGGAATTCCCAAAATTAATTTCAAAAAGAACCCCCGGAAATATCTTCCGAGGGTCAAATTCTTTAAGGTTTTAAAGAATTATTTCTTTTTGCCACCTTTTACTTTTGCAATAACGTCGGTCAACTCAGTGTTGATACCTTGTGCTTTTACAACAGCAGGTTTGATTTTTTCAGAAAGAGTTAAGACGTCTTCGTTGTTAGCAAGACCGGCTGTAACTTCAGTGTTAACTGTTTCAACAACAGCGATTTCCTGGCCAATTGCTTCAAGAGCAGCTTTGCCTTCTTTACCCTTAGGTGCTTTAGCTAACAATTCTTTGTCAGAAGCAATAAGAGTTGTAAGATCAGTAACTGACTGAGTAACTTCAGCTTTTAAGGCTGCTTTCTTTGCAGTTGTTTCTTCAACAGCTTTGCTTGAAAGAGTAGCTACAGTAGCAAGAGTAGTCTTTGCTGCATCATAGTTACGGAATAAAGCAAATTTTGAATTCTGTTCTTCAACAGCAGTAACTGCTGTCTTTAATGCTTCAGATGCAGCATTGAAAGATTCAGGAGCATAACGATCAGCACCTGCAGTTTTTGCAGCTTCGATAGAAACATTTGCAGCATCAATTTCTGCCTGTGGAGCTTTGGCACAACTTGCCAATGAAACAACTAAAAAACTAAAAGCAACCAGCTTTAATAATCCCTTTTTCATAATTTTGAAGATAAATTTAAAAGTAATAAATGTTTTCAATTCTTAAAATACACAGTTTAGACGCAAACCGTTGATGAAGTCACAATAATTCGCATTTTTTTTTTAATTTTGACCAGTAAATTATTTTACAATCTTAATTTTGAATGTCTTAGCGTATTAACAAGATGACAATAAAAAATTCAGTGAACGATCATTCAGATAAAGAAATCATCAGACTTATTAAGCAAGAGCATAATACGAATCTTTTCGAGGTATTGTACAACCGATATTCGGACAAGGTCTTCGACAAATGCTATTCTTTGCTGAAAGATAAAACACTGGCCCAGGAATTTGTTCAGGATATTTTTTGCAAAGTATTCGAGCGATTAGCCGACTTTCGAGGTGAATCCAACTTTTCGACCTGGCTTTATGCGATCACTTATAATAATTGTATAGAGTACCTGCGAACAAAAAAGAAAATGAACTATCCGGAATGGAACAGTTCACACGAACTTCCTGATGTGATCGACGAACTAAACGAAAAGGAGATCAACAGTGACCGATTAATGAAGATTCTGGAATTGATCCATCCTGAAGAAAAAGCTTTGCTTACAATGCACTATATTGACAATGTACCGATTGCCTACATTCAGACTGCGTTAAAAATCAGCGAAAGTGCCACAAAAATGAGACTTAAACGTGCCCGCGACCGGGTAGCGTTCCTTTATAAAGAACAGTACAAATAGCTCTGTCAATATTATTAGATCAATCCCCAAAAACATATAATACTGAAGATCAGACAAAAACGCACAAGATATATGATCTTTGCTTACTACTCTCTATTTTCATTTCAGAACCTTCCCCGCTGTATTGACACTATTATATTATAGGGTACTCTTTTTGAAGCAATCTTTGGATTCAAGGTTCGCAGCCAAAGATGCAAGAAGTTTCAAAGTTGTTCAATGTCTATAATAATCCGTTTAAGATCATCCCAAGGCATTAACCCTATTGCATTCGGTCGATCTATGATTCGATCGGGGTTTATTTACATCCCAGGTTATATTTTTGGAATCACGCACATTTCATAAATGGTTAATCCTCCCTTTAAATGTGACTTTGACGGAAAATTTCGTCTCAATAGAAAACCGCTCGATGAAAGATTTTATCCTAAAATATTTATTCAGGTTTAACCCAAATACTCCAGGACAGGCACTTTTGAAGTCTTTTAACCAGCTATTCCCTGGAGCCACCAATATCGAGTGGTCAAAAGAAAAGGAGAGTCATTTTGAAGTAATTTTCCGTGTGAATGGGATTGAGCAGATTGCTTGGTTCGAAAAATCAGGAAAATGGTTGAAAACGGAGACTAATTTTAAACTTGAAATGCTCAACGCTTCTGTTCGTGAAAAACTCGAAAAATTCGGCCAGATTATGAGCTCTATTTTTATTGAAAGAGCTGAAAGTAAGGGTAGTTACGAATTCATCATCAGAGATTCATTTCAGGTTCGACACATCTTCATTACCGATGCGGAAGGTAATGTAACAGAAAGACGTAATTTTGATGAGGGTGAACTTCTATAAGTTCATAGTTTAAAATCATCGTTTACCTCCTACACCACAAACAAATACGAATCAACTGTTTATCCTCCCTCAACGAACAGTTTGTCGAACAGATCACCTTCTCTACTTTTCCCGATTAAAGCACACCTCCAAGTTCCTGATAACGGTAACAGCCTATCAAATGATCATTTACCATTCCTGTTGCCTGCATTTGCGAATAAATAATCGTTGGTCCAACGAATGAAAATCCCTTTTTCTTCAACTCTTTGGAAATAATCCGCGACAGCTCTGTCTCGGCAGGTATCTCTTTAAGTGTTGCAAACCTGTTCTGGATCGTCTTCCCGTCAACAAAATTCCAAATATATCGATCAAAACTGCCGAACTGATCCTGAATGGCAATAAAAGCCTGTGCATTTTTCACTGCAGCTTCAATTTTTAATTTATTTCGAATAATACCCTGATTATTAATTAACTCATTAATCTTATCATGACCGTAAGCTGCTATTTTTTGAGGATCAAAACCGTCAAAAGCTGCCCGATAAGCCTCCCGCTTTTTCAAAACAGTTAACCAGCTCAAACCAGCCTGGGCTCCTTCAAGAATCAGAAATTCAAACAATTTTAATTCATCATGTACCGGAACACCCCATTCACGGTCATGATACTGAAGATATAAATCATCACCTAAACACCATTCACACCGATTTAACATGCTTTATGCTTTATTATTGCAAAATTAAAAATCATACTTCAACCAACGTATACTATTTTGCTATTTTTGTTTCCTTATAAACAGCTATTCTCTGTCTGATGAAGAAAACTATTGCATTACTTCTTTTTACGATCAGTTCATTATCCGTATTCTCGCAACTCAATACCGATCAGTATTTCTACATCGGACGAAGCCGCATTTATTTTGGAAATTATGTGAGCGCTATCGAGAACTTAAACATAGTGATAAAACTCAGACCAAATCTTCCGGAGCCATACTTTTACCGGGGAATGGCCAAACATTATATCGACGATTTCAGGGGCGCCAAGAATGATTACGATAAAGCCTTGGATATTAAGCCATTTTATCCGGAAGCATATATGTACAGGGGGATGGCAAATTATGAGTTGAAGAATTATAAAGAGGCACTAAGCGATTATTCAAAAGCACTTGAATACAAAAGTGATGATCAGGCCATTTACAACAATCGAGGAATCACCAAAGCTGCCATGGAAGATCTCGACGGGGCCATAGCCGATTATACAAAGGCAATTGAGCTTGATCCTACGATTGCCAATACTTATCTGAACAGAAGCTCTGCGAAACAAATGAAAAACGATCTTGATGGTGCCATAAAAGACTGTGATGCAGCAATTAAAATCAGACCACATTTTGCAAGCGCTTACCTGATGAGGGGAATTGCTAAATTTGAAAAAGAGGATTATGCCAGTGCACTAAAAGATTATGACCTTTGCATCAGGCTTGACCCAAAAATGGCGCAAGCCTTTGTCAACCGCGGAATAGTCAAGCACAAATTGGAAGATGCCCAAGGCGCTATACCTGATTACGATATGGCAATCAGGTTAGACCCTGAAATTGCAGTAGCCTGGCTAAACAGGGGGATTGCCAAGGAATCACTCAAGATTCCAGGCTTTGAATCTGACTTTACAGTTGCAGCGCAACTTGATCCCAAATTTGCACAGTTCAGAACACGTCTTAACCAAGAACAGGAGCGTGAAAAGCAACGTAGGCAATATGGATTTGTTCTCCCCACTCCAAATCAAAAGAGCCAGAATCAAAACGCTAAAAATGGTTCTTCAAATCAAACAGCGTCCCAACAGGGTCAACAATCAACACAAAGTCAGCAAACTGCTCAAATTCCTCAGACAAATCAATCACAGCAAAATGCGGCAAACAATGGAGGATCAAACCAAGCTGTAGCCGTGGCACAAAACACGCCACACAAGAGTGCACCTGACTCCGCATCGGTAGAAAGAGAAAATGGCAAGGGACCAATAACCCAAAAGCGTTCGCGACGAAATATTGTGGTCAATGATGGTGGGGAAGTTACCGAAACGGAAATCACGAGAGGAATGGTACAGAACCGCAATGTGAAAATTGAATTGCAACCCGAATTTGCCTTAGCCATTTTCCATAAAGACTCCGTGGACTATGAAAGATTGCAATATTACAGTATGGAGGTAGACGCCTTAAATCATAAAACCAAAAATCAACCTTTTCTGCTGATTACCAATAAACCATTTGGCAACGATGAATGGAGAACTGCAGAATACAACGAAAACATTCAATTCTGGGATAAGGCCATACAAGCCAATAAGAAAAATTCAGATGCCTATTTCAGCAGGGCAATTATTTATGAATTACTTAAAAATTACAACCAGGCAATCGACGATTACGATAAGGCTATAAAAGCGGATGGCCGTAATATCCTGGCCTATTTCAGTCGAGCAAATGCCATGATGAAAAGGGTTGAATTCATCCGGATGCCAGGATTCCTTCCTGAACCCACAACTTTAAATATAAATGGAACAAAGGCAGCTGCCGACGCTCCTAAAGAAGAGAAGATTCTCGATTACGAAGATATCATAAAAGACTATGAATCTATCCTCTATATGAATCCACGATTTATTTTTGCCTGGTTCAATATGGGGAACACAAAAGTGAAAAAGAAAGATTACCTGGGAGCCATCAACGACTATTCGAAAGCAATTGAACTTGAACCCGATTTTGCCGAGGCCTATTTTAACAGGGGATTGACCCGCATTTACCTGGATGACATGGAGGGTGGTTCGCTTGATTTAAGCAAAGCCGGTGAATTAGGTCTCGTCGAAGCATACAATGTGATTAAAAGATACTGTAATTAAGAATGTCGAATCAACCACTGGCAGAAAGATTAAGACCCAAGAGTCTGGATGAGTTTATCGGTCAGAAGCATCTGGTTGGTGAAGGGGCTGTGCTCCGCAAAATGATCGATTCTGGAAATCTCTCTTCGATTATTCTATGGGGACCACCCGGAGTCGGTAAGACTACGCTGGCAAAGATCATTGCAAATTCGTTGAACCGACCGTTTTATATTCTAAGCGCCATTAATTCAGGAGTAAAAGATGTGCGTGAAGTAATCGAAAAAGCCAAAAACAGCCGCTTCTTTACCAACCCAAATCCGATTTTGTTTATCGACGAAATCCATCGGTTTAGTAAAGCACAGCAAGATTCCCTTTTAGGTGCTGTAGAACAAGGTTTAGTGACTTTAATCGGTGCAACAACCGAGAACCCCTCCTTCGAGGTGATCTCCCCACTCCTCTCCCGCTGTCAGGTTTACGTCCTGAAATCGCTTGAAAAAGAGGATTTATTGACACTATTAAATCACGCACTGACTACTGATTACGAAATCATACAACGTAAGGTCATATTACAGGAGTATGAAGCCATACTCCGCTTCTCGGGTGGTGATGCACGGAAGTTGCTCAATGTGTTGGAGCTTGTTCTGAATGCCGCAACCGACGAGGAGATCATTATAACCAACGATTTGGTTACATCGAGATTGCAGGAAAACCTGGCCCTTTACGATAAAAACGGGGAGATGCATTACGATATTATCTCTGCTTTTATTAAAAGTATAAGGGGCGGTGATCCTGATGCAGCCGTTTATTATCTTGCACGTATGATCGAGGGTGGCGAAGATGTGAAGTTTATTGCACGCCGGTTACTTGTCCTGTCATCTGAGGATGTGGGGTTAGCAAATCCGAACGCATTTCTCATGGCACAAAATACATTCGACGCTGTTCATAAAATCGGCATGCCGGAATCTCGTATTATACTGTCGGAATGCACCATATACCTGGCAACTTCTCCAAAAAGCAATTCTGCTTACGCTGCCATTGATGCAGCTTTGGCTGAAGTTCGCGAATCGGGTCATCTTCCTGTTCCGCTCCATCTCCGCAATGCTCCCACGAAACTCATGAAAGATCTCGGATATGGGAAGGAGTACAAATACGCTCATTCCTACGAAGGAAATTTTGTCAACCAGGATTTTCTTCCCGAGAAAATTAAAGACAGAAGGTTCTACACCCCGCAACATAACCCCACAGAAGAAAAGATCCTTGAACGATTGCGCCAGTGGTGGAAAAATAGGTTTTAAGATTTTGTTTTCCTGGCACTTGTAATGCTAATTTTCAATATATTGATCTTTATTTGATCCTTTTTTTTGCAATAATTTCAATATTTTCCAAAAAAAAAATGTCAAAATACTTGCAATCGCATAAATCTCATATTATATTTGTACTATTACAATAGTACATTAAATCTCTATTACAATATGATTAAGTTTATTCTTGACCCCAAAGCAGGTATCCCGTTTTACAGGCAAATTCTTGACCAGATTAGATTCGGGATCGCATCAGGAAGCCTGAATATGGGCGAACAACTGCCCACTGTAAGAGCCTTGGCTGTTGAGTTGAAAGTAAATCTGAACACCGTTGCAAAAGCTTATAAAGAACTTGAAATTAAGGATATACTTGAAACTCAACAAGGAACCGGAACTTTTATAAGTAAAAATGAATTTTCAATCTCTGACGGAGAAAGAAAACAAAAGCTCCAGAGTATTACCAAAGAATTTGCAACCATAGCCTTTAGTTATGGCTTTACCATCGACGAACTAATTGTTGAACTTAAAAACCAATAAAAATGAAATCAGAAAATTTCCTGAACGGCGTTGCCTTCACGCTCCTTGTTTGCTTAACTGCATTAATCGGAGGATTGTATTATCTTGAAATAATTAATGTTGCAGTATCAGTTGGCGCAGTTATTTTATCAATTTACATCTCTTTTTCATTGCAAATTGCAGACCAATGGGAAAAAGCAGTTGTTTTGCGAATGGGTAAATTTATTGGCTTGAAAGGCCCGGGTTACTTCCTGATTATACCCATAATTGATCATATCGACAAATATATTGACCAAAGAGTAAGAGTAACAGATATCAAGGCTGAAGAGACATTGACAAAAGATACTGTTCCTGTAAATGTCGATGCAGTTGTTTATTGGACTGTTTGGGATGTTGAAAAAGCTGCCCTTGAAGTTCAGGACTACGTTAAAGCAGTTACCTACATAGCCCAAACCGGACTTCGTGATACAATCGGCAAACATGAATTGTCTGATCTGCTTTCTGACAGGGAAAAGATATCGGTTGAACTACAAGCAATATTGGATGAACATACTAATCCATGGGGAATTACATGTCAGAATGTTGGTATCAAGGATATTATTATACCAAAGAACCTCGCAGATGCGATGAGTAAACAAGCTCAGGCTCAGAGAGAACGCCAGGCCCGTGTTATCCTTGGAACCGCAGAAACCGAAATTGCTGTAAAATTTGCTGAGGCAAGCCAGCAGTATATTAATAATCCTGTTGCACTACATCTTAGAG
>JANYLE010000272.1 GCA_025363795.1 Mariniphaga sp.
AAAAAATAACAGAACGAAATATATTGTACATTTGGAGGTCGTTAAACAGCAGTTCATGAAACAGATAACCCTACAGATAAATTACACGGAATATTCGGCAACTTCCCAATTGCCTGAGAATGATAATAAACTGATCATGAAAGCGCGCGATGCCGCAAAAAACGCTTATGCTCCCTACTCTGGGTTTCGTGTCGGTGCTGCGGTCTTACTTGAAAATGGCGAAATCATTACAGGCAATAACCAGGAAAATGCGGCATATCCATCAGGGCTTTGTGCTGAAAGAACGGCCCTTTTTTATGCTTCAGCCCAATATCCTAAAATCCCGATCGTCGCAATTGCAATCAGCACGTTAAACGTTGCTACCTCACCATCAGAGACAGCCAAACCTTGTGGCGCATGCCGTCAAGTTATGGCTGAATATGAAGACCTGGCCGTTAAACCGTTACGCATTCTGCTTGATAGTTCTGATAGGATTCTATTGCTCAACGGGATAGACAGCCTACTCCCGCTTCGGTTCAAAAAAATCGACCTTAAATAGGATTCCATCTATTAAAAGCTGACTATCTGCTTTAAAGCAGATAGTCATTTGCCATCAATTTAAACAGCGACCATTGCTATAAAGCAGGCAATTAATACATTATAAAGCACTAACTGATTTCCTACTCCACTTTTATTTCGGTCTGATTTCCGATCCATTGTCCCATGTCGGTAAACCCTGCTATCTCAAGAATAAAAGCCGACTTAATTCCACCAGTTTTGAAATGAATTCGTGCCTCTCCCTTTTCGTCGGTAAAAAGAACCGGGATCCATTGCAACGTAGTTTTTAAATCATACTTGTCAAACCCGATTGCTTTGGGAACGAATTGCTTGGTTGTGTTCTCATTAAGGTTTTCCTGATTTGCTGTTGGTTCATTGGAAACCTTGCCCCTTTTGGTCGTGATAACGATAACACCCACCGAATTTAAAGAAGTATACCTTGACATATCCACCGGATTAACGAAAACCTCAATATCTTCAACATCAAATGGACTAAATGACGAAAGTACGGAAGGATCAGTCCCCATTTTTTGTCCATCAACCACGATCAAGGCACCATCCTGCGCAATGAGAGAGTTTCCACCTCTGAAAACTATCTTTCCGCCCATCAATTCATATGGTCGTATCGATTTCAAAATATCCATAAGATTAGAAGAACCAGTCAAATAGTTTTTCCAGTATGGCTCCTTTTTTTTGCTAACAGTGCTTCTGCCTTTCACAGAAGGAGTAGCCTTCAAAAAATCGGGGTTGCTTTTGAAATAATTCGCCTGATTCATCTCTTCAAGGACCTTCCAATCATTAACAGTGATATTATTTAGATTATTAACCAGTTCATCTTTAAAGCTTTTATTCAATATTACATGATAATTACCTTTCCCCGACTCATCAGTTGCTGAAGCTGAAAGATTTCGCATCTCGATTGGTACTGGTAAATTAATGACAAACTCCCCGTGCCTGTCACTGCGTGCATTGAATTGCTGAAGTGATGAATTGGACAAGCTGACCAATGCACTTGGAACAGGCAAATTTTTTGCATCAACGACCTTTCCTGAAACCCTCATAGCCCCATTTTTAATATTCAACTGTTTGGATGGGTCGATAGCGATAACCTGGCTCCAATCGAACCCTTTAAGGCTATTGGTTGACAAATAAAAATCCAAAGCAATTCTATTCAGTTTATTAAGTGGGTCTTTAAATGGCAAAGGCTTCTCCAGACCATAGTTAAGAGAACTAACGCTTAATGCAGAAGCAGGAAATGCATAACGATCAGACAAACTAACAGCAAGTTCTGTTTTAACAGGCAACCCGTCTGGTCCGGTAACTTTTACAACAATTTCTCCCTCTTCACCCTTTTTGTATAAACCTTTGTCCGGAGATAAAGATATATTCAGCGGCTGGCTTTTTCCAGTGTAAACCAACCGTTGGCCAATCAATGCCCCGGTTTCGGTGAATACGGCTATAGCCGCAATTTCAGAATGGAAATTTTCGAGCGGAACATTGAGAACACCTGCTTGCTCAAGTTCGAAATCGCTTGCCCAAATCATCTCTCCATTGCTTACAGCGACAATCCTCAGCTTTGCAAGTTCCGACTTTGGCGACCGACCCAGTAAAAGTGAAAGATTTTGCCCATCATTCTTTTTTATTGCAATACTCATGCTTCCCGGAGAAAGAGAAGGTAGTTGAGTCTCCTGATTTTTGCCGATATCGCTTGTAATTCTAAGTACCAATTTTTGGCTATCCTTATTCAATATACTAAAAACACCCAATCCTGGCTGAATCGTAGGAGCAGAGGTTACAATTTGCCCTTGCTCGTCGATAATATCGGCTTTTAGGCTCACCAATTTCCCTAACTGGTCTGTAGCCTCATAAACAATTCTCTGCGGTATTCCCGGGACAAGATTACCGCCTTCGGGGAAAAACGTGATGTTAATTTTTTCAGATGCCAGCGGAATTTTGCTTATCAGATTTAACCGGTCATTGCCGGAAGGAATATCCAATGAGACCAACATTGCACTCCCTTTTTGTTGCGCCGGTGTTAAAAAAACAACTTCTCCGGCGCCATTTGCTGCCGTTTTTCCCTTCCCAGACAGAAGTTCCCTGTCATCACTAATAATTTGATATTCAAATCTCTTGCCAGTTAATGGCTTTCCATCAGCATCCTTTAACCGTAGTGTCGCTGTTTCCTTTACCTCAGGGGCAAAATTTGGTTTTGAATATTCCAATTCCGGAATTATATCCAGATTCTCTGGTTTTGCAATAAACAACTCTTTCTTGAAAATTGTATTCAATCCAATGCTTTCCATCTCAGGCGTATAGGCAATAAGATAGGAAACATCACTATGAAGATCAGCCGGGATTGAAAAATTGCAATCAACCACCCCGTTTTTCAAAACGAATTTACCTTCTGATACCGATATTCCTTTATTATCTGACAATTGGACTGATAATTCAAGACTTTTCAGCGAAAGCGAATGTGTCATGGCATCCGTAACGTAACCTTTCATCCAGATAGTTTCACCGGGACGATAAAGGGTTTTATCAGTCTGCATTACAATGGTCTGACAAACCTTCTGCGTGCGATACAAAAGCAGCTGCGTTTTTAATCGCGTAATAAATTCATTCTCCTGACTGAAAACGAGAGAAGATGTAAAAATCAGAATAATCAGGACTGCCAAACACTTGTAAATAGCTTTCATAACCTAACTGTAAAATTTATACTGTAATTTGTCTGTTTCATTGGTTAAACCAATATGGTAAAATGTATTATCTCCCTATTCATCAATCTCAGGATCACTGTTATTCAGATCCTTTTTTGTTGTTTCAATTTCCCGAAGTGCTTTACTTAAATCGTCATCAGGTTTGATTACATTGTAATTTCCCCAAAATTCCGGATCGTATTGTCCGATAATATCAGAAAAAATATCATCTGCCCTGAAAAGTCCTTCCGGACCAAACCTTGCTTTGCGTGGAAATGAATATTGCTGTGTTACGAGTATATCTGAAACACTTCTATACTCTGTTTTAAAATTTTTTTTGTTTTTCTTCACGGCAAAGAGCACGTCGGTCCTTGCCGAATAGAACTGCCAACGGTCATCAACCAACCTGTAGTTCACGGTATATTCTGCCCCTTCGGGACGCGTGGTAAAACCATGTGGTTCTTTCTTGATAAAAGTATCGCCGTTCATTTTCAAACTCTTCTTATCAAGCCCAAATTCAGCATTTACAAGTGCATAAGTGTCGGCATCAATTAAGATCTTACCGTAATAACAAGGAAAATCAACCTCTTCTTTCCTTGAGAACCGGATTACCCAGGTTACCCGACCATTGTACATTACCGGTTGTTCAAATCTATATCGATAAAGATTCTCAAATTGAGGATCGAGAAAGGTCTCGAGATTCCTGACGATATCCAAAGTGGTTATATACCAAGGTCCTCCCTGAATTTTAAGACTAACATCATTAAACGTCTTATTAAAATTACTCTTCCTCCCTTTGAGAAACCGAACCCGATCTGTTGCACCCGAAGTATAAGGACTCTTCAGCATCTCCATGATAGCTTCCCAAACTCCGATATACTGATCATCTCTTTTGATCGTTTCCCGGTAAAAGGTGATCATCAGCTGAGTTGACAATTCATAATTCTTCCCAATATTGCTTCTGAAATTTTTCAACACCTCGGCCACATCTACTGGTTTCACCTTGATCTCCCGTAAACGAATTGTTATTGGCTCAAGCTTTATATTCGGGTTTGTAATTAGCTCTTTTTGCGTAAGCTCAAGTGGCTGAAATCCTATACATCGTATTGAAATCAATTTATCGCGAAACCGCGACGGGATAATAAAGTCATAACGGCCATCAATATTGGTCATCGTTCCAATACTTTCACCAGCAATTGTCAGCGTAGCATAAGGAACCGGATCATCATCTCTTCCATCGACAAGCCTTCCTGTCAACTTAATTGAACTTATTTCACGAAGCGTAATAATGACCTGATTATCTATCACCTCGATTTTATACTCATCATTGGGAAGAATTTTCCCGAGCAATTCACCGAGTGTTACATTGAGTAATTGAAGAGAACTTCGCTGCCTGGGAAGAATATCCGGGTTGTAAGAGAAAAACAAATCGTTTTCATCGACTACCTTTTCAAGAATCTGTTCAACCGTTGCTGTATCTATTTGACAACTAATCCTGCGTTCAAGCAATGACATACTTTCCTGAGCCGGCATTTTAAACCAAATCAAAAGGAAAAATGGAAGAACAATGCATGACCGGAGAAGCCCCATGGGTTAGTTGATGTTCACGTGAATACGAAAATAATATTTCTCTGTGAAATTATCATATAATTATTTGTTTAGTTTAAATAAACTGACAAATAATTTCAATAAGCTTACTATTTCAAAGTTTTAACCCCGGCCAAGGACCAGGGTTAACCAAACTTACCTAAACGTATTTAAACTAAGACCACATTTTGCTTTCAATAAAACTATCTGTAAACCAATAAAATCTCATTTTTTGGCAAATACAATTTCATCCCCGCTTCTTGTCACCTTCAACTTATGGGTACGGGCAATGACTTCAATAATATCATCAAGATTTGAATTGGCAAAATTAACGGTATAAGGAATCCTTCCGATTTCGGAATTTTCCATTTTGATATTCACATGGTAAGTGTTCTCAAGGACAACGAATGCCTCAGCAAGTGGAGTACGCTGGAAAACAATCTTCTTTGTAATCCAGGATGAATAGTTGGTCGCCAACATCTCCTCCTGAAAGATTTCGCCATCTGCGACCTTTATCCAGCCACGCTCGCCGGCAGGTAAAATAGCCGATTTAATAACCGCCTTCCCTTCGGAATGTTGGGTCAGTTTAACTTTCCCGGTTTCGACATTCACCTCAACAACACCTGCCTGGGGATAGGCTGACACGTTGAAAGAAGTTCCAAGCACCTCAACTGAGGCATTTTGAGTATCAATAATAAATGGGTGTGAAGGATCACGGGTAACCTGAAAAAATGCCTCTCCCGAAAGCTTCACTCTACGCACATCAGCGGCAAAATGTTCGGGATATTCAATTCGTGTACTCGCATTCATTTTCACAGTTGAACCATCAGGCAAGGTTATAATTTTGATATTCAATGGATGGACTTCCGTTTCGACAACAGTCATTTGACTTAGAGCAACTAACTGTTTTTCTGGTTTCTGGAAAAGTTCAAAGGCTGCTACACCAATTCCCAGAACCATTACTATCATTGCAGCATATTTAAAAACAGGGGATTTGAAGATACTAATCTTCAATTTCTTGTCTGATTTTGATATTTCCTTTTGAAGATTAAGCCATGCCTGATCAGAATTAGCTGAAGAATAGCTGAAATTGGTACCAGCAGATTCCCAGACAGAAGTAAAATCATCCATCTTTTCAGCTTCCAGATTTGAGATATCCGATATATCCGGCTCTCCATTGAGGAAAGCAGTCCATCGTTTCTCTTTCTCGGGCGGTATGGTATTATTGAATTGCATTCTATTTCGTTTTTTTTAAAGACAATTATTTAACTATTTACCCTTAATGGTGCACAAAAAAAACATTACCAGGTTCTTATATTCCTTTAGAGATTCACGCAATTGCTTAAGCGCAAGCGTCATCTGTGTTTCGACCGTTTTTATTGAGATTTGTAGCCGATCAGCGATTTCGCGGTATTTAAGACCGTCCTCACGTGCCAGACGAAAAATCTCCTGTCGCTTTTCGGGAAGTGCAGCGATTGCAGTCTGAATCTTTTTCATCAGACCGAATTCAAGAAAGAATTCACTGTATTCACTCCGATCTGCTTCGTTTTTAATCACAAAATCCTGATATCCGGTTTTGATCTTTTCATGTTCGATATAGTTAATGCAGTTATTCTTAACTGATCTAAAAAGATAATGCTGTAATGATGATGTGATCATGATTTCATGTCTTTTTTGCCAAAGACGCAGAAAAACATCCTGCACAATACTTTCAGACGCAGATAAATCGCCAAGAAACCGAAAGGCATAAGCAGTCATAGGACGATAATACTCGCGGAATACGATTGCGTATGCGCCATTATCATCATCTTTTATTGCTTCAAAAATTTCACTGTCGTTCCCGGTCAACATTTATTGGAATTAGTAGGTACAAGATAAAACGTTGACAGCTGAAATGCAATATACCCTTAAGAAATTTTGCAAAAAGTGCGAATTATTCCTGAAAATAAGCAATTCATCCGACAAAACACATCTATAAATCTGACATATTGCAATTTACACTTTTTAACGAAATAATTTCGGGAAAAAGAATTTTGGATTATCTTTGTGCCGCGTTAATAAAAACACCTCTACCTGCCCGGGTGGCGGAATTGGTAGACGCGCTGGACTCAAAATCCAGTGATAGCAATGTCGTGCGGGTTCGATTCCCGCCCCGGGTACCACAAAACCGCTTAACTATCAAATAGTTAAG
>JANYLE010000301.1 GCA_025363795.1 Mariniphaga sp.
TTTGCATTGCTGGGTGCTGCGATTCTTTCGCTGACTTACGTTCCAATGGCAACGGCGCTGTTCCTTAGCAAGAAGACAGAACACAAACGCAATTTCTCCGATAAGCTGATGGATGCTCTCCATCGGGCGTTTAACCCAATCATTCTTTTTGCACTTCGGCGCAAGTTACTGGTTTCGGTTTCGGCTATTGTGCTGTTCGTGTTCAGTTTGTTTGTGTTTAACCGTTTGGGAGGAGAGTTTATTCCGCAGCTCGAAGAGGGTGATCTCGCGGCCGGGGTTATGACACTGCAAGGTGGTTCGCTCTCGAACACGGTTGAAATGGTTGAGAAAGCAAACAAAATTTTACTCGACAATTTCCCGGAAATAAAACATACCGTTTGTAAAATCGGTGCCGGTGAAATCCCAACCGATCCAACTCCGATGGAGACGGGAGACTATATTATTACCCTTAAGGATAAAAGTGAATGGACTTCTGCCTCAACCCGCGAAGAGCTGGTTGCCAAGATGGAAGAAAAACTCGTTGTGCTGGCCGGGGTGAAGTTTGAGTTTCAGCAACCTATTCAGATGCGCTTCAACGAATTGATGACTGGCTCGAAACAGGATGTTGCCATCAAGATATTTGGTGACGACCTCAACACGTTGGCCGAAAAAGCGGCAGAAGTAGAAAAGATCATCCAGCGTGTTGAAGGTGTGGCCGATATTAATGTTGAAAAAGTTACAGGACTTGCACAGGTTCAGGTGGATTATAACCGCGATCGTCTTGCGCAATATGGCCTCTCAGTCGCTGACGTAAATCGGGTGCTGCGCGCAGCCTTCGCAGGCAGCCAGACCGGGGTTGTTTATGACGAAGAAAAACGGTTCGGATTGGTGGTTCGGCTCGATAAAGACTACCGACAGAGTCTCGACGATGTGAAAAACCTTTCGGTAGCCTTGCCAAACGGTGGACAGATCCCTTTTGAACAGGTGGCTGATATTTCCATTCAGTCGGGTCCTGCTCAGGTTTCACGAGAAAATACAAAACGTCGTATTACAATTGGTTTTAATGTCCGTGGACGTGATGTTCAAAGCGTTATTAATGATGTTACCGCGAAGATTGATCAACAGGTAAAGTTACCAACAGCCTATTATGTGTCGTATGGTGGCCAGTTTAAGAACCTCGAAGCGGCCAATAAAAGGTTAATGATTGCTGTCCCGGTCGCTTTACTTTTGATCTTTGTTTTGCTCTACTTCACGTTCCATTCCGTTAAGCAAAGCTTACTGATTTATACTGCTGTCCCCATGTCTGCCATCGGCGGTATATTTGCGCTGTGGATGCGTGATATGAACTTCTCCATTTCAGCCGGTGTCGGTTTTATCGCGCTGTTTGGTGTGGCAGTTCTCAATGGCATCGTGCTGATTGCAGAGTTTAACCGCCTAGAAAAGGATGGGATTACCGATATTACCGAAAGGGTAATAAAAGGATTGCAAACCCGGTTGCGTCCTGTTATCATGACAGCAGCTGTCGCTTCGCTTGGATTCCTTCCCATGGCTTTGTCAACCTCGGCTGGTGCCGAAGTACAAAAGCCATTGGCGACCGTTGTCATTGGAGGACTTATCACTGCTACCTTACTGACGTTAGTCATTCTTCCGGTATTTTATATCATCTTCTCACGCAAATTCAGGTTTCCATTTATGAATAAATCTGCTAAAGTTCTTTCATTAGTGTTGCTGATGTTGATTGGTACATCCTTTCTAAATAATGCCAAAGCGCAGCTCACGAACAGGATCAATCTTCACGACGCCATACAAATGGCGTTGGACAGTAACCTTTCTGTCCGTGCTTCGGCCTATTCGGTGGATGTTCAGAAAGCGCTGAAGGGTGCTTCCTGGGATCTTCCAAAGACTTCCATTGATGGTCAATACGGGCAGTTTAATTCTTATACCAAAGACAATAGTTTTACCGTTTCCCAGTCATTCGCTTTTCCATCGGTTTACATCAATCAAAATAAGCTGGCCAAAGCCAACATCAAAAGCAGCGAATGGCAACTGGAAACATCGCAGATCGAAATCGCCACACAGGTTAAGCAGGTCTACTGGCAAATGGCTTATCTCTGTTCGAAACAAAAATTACTGTCCTACCAGGATAGTTTGTATACCGGATTTCGGAGAGCTGCTGAGCTTAGGGCAAAAGCAGGCGAAACAAACCGTCTCGAAATGATCACAGCCCGTTCGCAAAGCCTCGAAGTGAAGAACCAGTTACAACAGGTTACTGCCGATATCGGAATTTACAACCGTAAACTGCAAACGCTGCTGAATGTCGTGAAACCGCTTTATCCTGCAGATACAGTGCTTCGCAGAATTGATTTTGTTCCTGTTGCTGATAGTTCGGCATTAAGGGCCAATCCTTCGCTGGGCTATATCAAACAACAGGTTGCAGTTTCACAACTCGAAAAGAAGCTGGAGCAGAGCCGTGCGTTACCTGATTTTACGATTGGTTATTTCAGCCAGACCATGCAGGGCACGCAAGAAGTTAACGGTATGCCGCGTACTTTCGGATCGGGTGACCGGTTCAACGGAATTCAGGCAGGTATTGCCATCCCGCTTTGGTTTTCATCCTATACTTCAAAATCAAAAGCTGCTAAACTAAAAGAGCAGGTGGCTAACGCAAACGCAGGTTATTATTCCAAAACGTTATCAGGCAATTACGAGTCGTTGCTGGATGAATACAGCAAATACCGGTCAAGTGTTGAATATTACGAGACTCAAGCGGTTCCTGAAGCCAGTCTGATTATCGAACAATCCACCCGCAGTTATAAAGCCGGTGCTTTGGATTACCTCGATTATGTGCTGAGCCTGAGCCGGGCATTGAGTATCCGTCAAAACTATCTGGATGCCATCAACAGTTATAACCAGACCATAATCAACCTCGAGTATATAATGGGGAAGACTTTCTGAAGAAGGATAAAGGTTAAGGGTTAAAGGAAAAGGGTTAAGGTCGATTTAAATTTATAATTCAAAAAAGATATGTCAAAATATAGCATCATCAAAACAGCAATTTTCTCAATCATGCTGATGGGATTGGTCTCGTGCAATGGAGGTAAAAAGAGCGCTGCAGAAACCAAACCAGAGGAAGTTATTCCCGAAAATATAGTTGAAATGCGGGGCGATCAGATCAAACTGGCCAATATCGAAACCGGTTCAATTGAAATGCGCTCGCTTAGCGGGACATTAAAAGTTAACGGTATCATTGCCGTTGCGCCACAAAATCTTGCGAGTGTATGTGCGCCAATGGGTGGTTTCGTGAAAAGCACCTCTTTGATGCCCGGTAATGCAGTCAGCAAAGGACAAACGCTTGCTGTACTTGAAAACCAGGATTTTGTGGATATTCAACAGCGTTACCTCGAAGCCAAAAACAAGTTTGAATTTGCGGAAGCCGATTACAAACGTCATACTGAGCTTTTCAAAGCCGACGTGTATTCGGAACAAAACGTGCAGCAGGTTACTGTCGATTACAAAACGCTGAAGGCACAGGTTAAAGCCCTGGAACAGAAGCTTAACCTTATCGGAATTAATCCTGCCAACCTGCATGAGGATGATATCAGCAGCTCAGTCGCTTTGAAATCACCCATTTCAGGATATGTAACAAAGGTGAATATCAATCTTGGTAAATCCGTAACACCTGCCGATGTCATGTTCGAGATCGTCAACAGCGACAAGCTCTTTCTCGAACTGACCCTGTTTGAAAAAGATGCGAATAAAATATCCAAGGGACAGAAAGCAAGGTTTTTTATCAATAACGAGACAGAAAAACATGAGGCCGTGATTTATCAGACCGGCCAGTCAATTAATGCCGACAAAACTTATAAAGTTTATGCGAGCGTTGAAGGAACCTGTAAAAACGTATTACCCGGAATGTATGTTAATGCTACCATCGAAACATCAGGGAATATGGTGACTACACTCCCTTCGGATGCAGTAGTGAGTTTCGAGGACAAGGATTACATTTTCATATTTGATAAAAACAAGGAAGAAGCCGGAAACCCGTTTACCGAATACAAGATCGTTGAAGTGCACAAAGGCGTAAGTGACGGTGGTTATACTGAAATTATTTTGCCAGAAGGGTTCGACCTAAAGTCTGCGAAGGTTGTTATAAAGGGAGCATACAACCTGCTTTCGGCCAAGAAAAATGCTGGGGCTATGGCTTGCTGATAAATATTTGAATGTTACGATCCTCAAAACATGGACATTAAAGATAAAGATTTCTACAAACAGGCTTACCTGCTAAGCCTGTTTACAATCTTTTATAATATCATTGAAGGTGTTGTTTCAATGCTTTTAGGGTACCAGGACGAAACACTGACTTTATTCGGTTTCGGTGCGGACAGTTTTATTGAAGTAATATCGGGCATCGGTATTGCAATAATGATATTGCGCATCAAACAAAATCCGGATAGCCCTAAAAGCGGGTTCGAAATCAATGCCTTGAAAATAACGGGTACAGGCTTTTACCTGCTCTCTGCCGGATTGTTGTTTGGCATCGTTTTAAACCTCATCAACGGTCACAAGCCCGAAACAACCTTTTGGGGTGTGATCATCTCATTGGTATCAATTGCCGTGATGGTTTGGTTAATGATGGCTAAGAAAAGGGTTGGTCATCAATTAAATTCCTCTCCTATTATCGCCGATGGTAACTGCACCAAAATTTGTGTTTATATGTCGGTGGTATTACTTGTTTCGAGTCTGATCTATGAATTCACGGGCTTTGCATATGCCGATGTTATAGGCTCGGCAGGCTTGATCTGGTTCTCTGTCAGCGAAGGGAATGAGGCTTTTGAAAAAGCCAAAGGGAATGGCTGTGCATGCGATCATTGTGAAACCATCAAATAACGATCAGAAAACATGGCGGCCATAATTAAAGCGATCCTGATCTTCATTCTTGCCGGTTTATGCGAAATTGGCGGCGGTTATTTGGTTTGGCTTTGGCTAAGGGACAACAAACCTCTTTGGTTTGGGATAACCGGATTGATTGTACTGGGCCTGTATGGAATTGTAGCCACGCTTCAGCCGGCAAATTTCGGAAGAGTTTACGCCGCTTACGGAGGCGTCTTTATCGTTCTCGCCATACTCTGGGGATGGAAAATCGACGGGATTGTCCCCGACAGGTATGATCTCATTGGTGGTGCCTTGGCATTTTCAGGCATGGCAATTATCATGTTTGCTCCGCGTAGTTAAAGGATTGTACATGAATTTAACTTATTCCAATTCACATCACGGCCGCAAAATAAGAATCGACGGAGTCTGATGAATCCATGAGGTGCCTGAATCAACCAGTTTTTTCCAGCCATCTACCGAGATCACCATCAACTGAAACTGCCGGATAAACTGTTCGTCAATAGCACTT
>JANYLE010000194.1 GCA_025363795.1 Mariniphaga sp.
GAACAAAGGAAGCGCAGCCCGGGGTTATTTATGAAATAATTTTAAGGCGCATCTGTAAAAGTAAGACAGTGAAAATTCTGCTGTATGCGCCACAAAGTAAAAGTTCTACTTAAAGCTATTCTTATTTCAGGAACTTTTCCCTTCGTTGAAGATTCATTAAACCCCAAAGCAAAAATATGATGCTCATGATGGAAAGAAACAGCCGGTTTTTCTGCGAGATCTGCGACCAGATCATTTCATTCATCTTGTCGGGAATTGAATAAGGGTTATGAAATACATTCCATTGCGTACGGTCGAGTGCATCGGAAAGGATCATTAAAAATACCCCGATAATGATCATTACCACCGCTGTCCCATTACCATTTTTGACAATTGTCGAAACTAAAAAGGCAAGGCAACCAAGGAAACATACGGGGAACATCAATTGCCACGACATTTCGAATACAGGGTAAGGTGTTAAACCGTAATAACCTACCCAACAGAAAAGGTACAGGAAGAACCAGGTCAGCAAAAAGATCATGCCCAGCCTAACCAGCCAGACTTTATACCGGTAATCGGGAATCCCAAAAAGTATTTCCAGAATCCGCGTATCGGCATCGCTCTGTATTCCAAAGACAGTCGGATAAAACACCAGCAGTAATCCCGGGAAAAGGAGCATCCCATAAACCGATGATGAATTGTAATCCGGAATATTAAATACTGCATTAATGGATAGCAGAATAAAGATTAAGAGTGCCGCCAGGACAAACCAAATGAACCTTCCGGCAAAAATGATCTTCAAATTATAACGTGCCATCTTAAGGATCAGATCGACCCAAAAGTAGAGTCGGCTCTCCTTCGAAAATAGTTTAGCTGATGTATCCATTCTTATGTTTTTAATTACTTTTCTTTAACTTTTGATGATTACTCAATAGCCCGGGGTGTCATTCACTTCGTTCATTTACCACGGGCTATTGAGATTTTGCCCTTTCAGGGCGTTGGAATTACTGAAATTCCGAGCTTCTCATTTTCAAATTGCCCAATCATCCAATTACCTAATCGTCGAATCATCAAATTGTCCAATCGTTTAATTGTCCAATCGTCTAATTGTCGAATCATCAAATTGTCGAATCGTCTAATCGTCTAATAGTCTAATTTTCTCACCTTAAGCCCCTTCAGCATACAAAGGTAAGCCTCTTCAAGAACAGGTTTTACCAGAATTGCATCCTCCGATGGTTTAACATCAGAAAGGAATCTCAGTTTGATATTGTCCCCATCTCTCATGTGATGTACAACCCTATCTTTAGCTGGGAATGCATCAAACTCTTTTGCCGGAATCGTGTATTGCCATACAAGCCCCTCTGCAAGTTTCACCATATTTGAAGGATTACCCGCATAGTGAAGTTCTCCGCGATTGACAACCGCCACCTGGTTACACGAACTTGATATATCTTCGATAATATGCGTTGAGAAAATAACCACGCGTTCGCGGCTCAGTTCAACCAGAAGGTTCCTGAACCTGATTCTTTCACGCGGATCAAGACCGGCAGTCGGTTCATCTACAACGAGGATACGTGGTAAATGGAGTAAGATCTGCGCAATCCCGATGCGTTGTTTCATACCACCGGAATAGCCGCCGATCTTATCGTCCTTGCGATCCCAAAGGTGAACGGAAGACAACACATACTCGATGCGTGTGGCACGTTCAACCGGATTGGTCAACCCTTTTAATATTCCCTGGTAATCAAGAAACTCATAAGCCGACATATTTTCGTAAGAACCGAATTCCTGTGGTAGGTAACCGATCAGGCCCTGCAGCTCTTCACGTTTTACCTGCGTATCAATTCCGTTGATCCATACCTTACCGTAGCTTTGTTCATATATACCGCAAATAATCCTCATCATCGTTGACTTACCGGCGCCGTTCGGGCCCAACAAACCAATCATACCCGTTTCAATTTCGAGTGATACACCTTTCAATGCTTTGAAAGCATCACGCTTGCGGCCAATCAATGGCATCTGCTCAACCAACTTGTAGAATGAACGTCGTATACCTGCAAAACGTCCCTGCAATCTTTCGATATTAATGTTCTCGTTGTAAAGCTTATCTGCCGTCCGTTGAACGATGAGTGCAAAATACCATAACACAGCAATCATGATAACAGAACCTATCGATTTCCATGCCATGTAAAACAGACCAAGGAAGATCAACGGAAGTA
>JANYLE010000343.1 GCA_025363795.1 Mariniphaga sp.
AATGCCTCGCCGAAAGCAACGATTTCGAGTTTTCCGTCGGAAGTAAAACGGCCAATTGCCGCCCTTGTCCGAAAGGTTCCAATGTCAATTGCTGCAACCAATTCTCTTGTCAGGTTCATAGCTTTTTATTTTTTTGTGCAAACTATCTGATTACGAAATTCTACGTTGATGGTTTTGTATCGGCTCCATCCACCGTTCTTGAACCCCTCGGTATATAACGCCTTAAGGTTACGAAATTTAATCTGAAAATCCTCAGGATCACCGAAAAGAATAATTTGTTCGCCAACCCGGGGTATCATTGAAAGCTCTCCGATGGCGTTCACATAAATCTGGTCGATCTGAGCACTCAAAAAAGAGTTGTTGTTGATATAAGTGATTAAAGGCAACAATTTCTTCCTGGCAAATTCGGTAGACACATTACCACCGACAATCAAAACACGGGGTGTATAACGGGGTGACCAGTCCATTGTTTTTCCATACTTATCCATATAAAATGCATGTCCTGAGCCAACTACCCTAAAGACAGGTTCTCTTTGTTTTATTTTTACAACAAGCGATCCAAAACTTCTCACGCCATTATCGTAAACGTTGGTAAATACAGCAACATCTTCGACCGACTGGAGCTTCCGTAAGCCATCCTCAATTTTTCTGAGATTCAACGATGTTAACGGCATTCCAATTGTCCCCCGATAATTTCTGCGGACCCACTGCCGGATGTCGTCACTTCTGATGAACCGCTCCTGTATCGAATCGGTGATATCAACCTTCACATCTGCACATACCAATTTCCGACTTTGTTTGATAGAAAATCCCAATGATATAAATAACAGTATTATACCAATGCTCCAAAGCGTCATATGGAATATCTTCTTAAACACCATCTTTCTGTCGTAGGTATGAAACTATCGGATCAATTAACCGGTCAATATCGCCGGCTCCAAGCGTTAATAAAATTTCAAGATCATAATTCTCCAAAATCGCCGGAAATTCTGTCTTATTGCAGCGTCTCCGACTCTTTAATTTCATCTTATTCAAAATAATATCCGAATCGACACCCGCTATCGGCTGTTCACGTGCCGGATAAATTTCCATTACGAGTGCATCGTCCAATAAATCAAGCGCTGAAGCAAAATCATCTGCAAAGTCGCGCGTCCGCGTGAAAAGGTGAGGTTGAAAAATACCGGTCACCCGTTTACCCGGATAAAGATCGCGCACTGATTTGATTGTTGCCTCCAATTCACGCGGATGGTGGGCATAATCGTCGATATAAATTGTTTTTTTGCCCGTGTACCTCACATCAAAACGGCGGACAACACCTGTATATTTCGGCAATGCAGCGCGAATTTCTTCTTTGGATACCCCGCTCATCAAAGCCATCCCGCAAGCAGCAACAGCATTTTCAACATTCATCAACCCGGGATAGGAAAGTGATAAATCTTTCATTTCCCCGAATGGTGTTTTAAGGTTGAAATGGTAAGCGCCATCGACAATCCGAATGTCTGTAGCCTGAAAATCGGCCAATTCGGTAATGGAATAGGTAAAATACTTTATTTTCTTATTCCATTGATTACTAATGTTTAATCCCTTTCTGAAAAGCAAAGTACCACCATCATGTATTTGCGAAACAAAATCAGCAAATGCCTTGATCACACTTTCGAGATCGCCGTAAATATCGAGGTGATCGGCATCCATCCACGTAATTACGGCCAGTTCGGGATGTAACTGAAGGAACGAACGGTCAAACTCATCGGCCTCAACAACAATGAATTCACTGTTATTATCAGGTAATAAAAGATTTGTCCCGTAATTTTTAGAAATTCCACCCATAAAAGCGGAACAATCAACAGCCGATTGCTTAAGCAGATGTGCTGTCATTGTTGTAACCGACGTTTTACCATGAGTCCCGGCAATGGCAATGCTCCGTTTTCCGGCCGTAAGGACACCTAAAATCTGTGACCTTTTGTAAAGAGCAAATCCGTTGTCACGGAAATAAACCAGTTCCTGAAAGTCATTCGGAACTGCGGGAGTATAAATTACCAGCGTTGTATTTTTCTCTGCAAGAGCAGGAACTTTCTGTAAATCCTCATTATAATGAACTGCAATCCCTTCTTTTTCAAGATCATTTGTCAGCGGAGATCCGGTTTTATCGTATCCGTCAACCTGTTTTCCGATAAAACGAAAATAGCGGGCAAGAGCGCTCATTCCAATACCACCGATTCCAAGCAGGTAAACCCGTCTTATTTTATCAATTTCAATCATTTCCTTTTTTTAATAGCGTTACAATCACCGCGACGATATCTTCTGTCGCATGCGGCGTCGATAACCTTTTTATATTTTGTGAAAGTTGCAGACATTTTTCCTGGCTGTTCACCAATGCCAATGCATCAACAATCAGCTCGGAAACAGCCACTTCATCTTTCACCATTATGGCAGCATCTTTCTCAACCAGCGACATCGCATTGCGGGTCTGATGATCCTCCGAAACATTAGGTGACGGAACCAGCAAAGACGGCGCTCCAACCATACACAGCTCGGAGATTGTTCCTGCACCCGCCCGCGAAATTACCAAATCTGCCAATGAATAAGCAAGATCCATTCGCGGAATAAATTCCATCAACCGAATATTGGGTACCGGATCGGCATCAAGTTGCCCCTTAATTTTTTCATAATAATATTTACCTGTTTGCCAGATAACGGTGACTTCTGATTTCCGGATCAGGTCCAAATTTGCTAACACGCTTTGGTTTAATGTCCTGGCTCCGAGACTTCCACCGACGATCAAAATAACAGGCAGATTGGAGGAAACATTGAAAAATTCCTGCGCTTCAGCCGAATGCGGTGTTAATGACTCCAATCCTTGTCTGATTGGATTTCCGGTAAATACAATTTTTTCGGCGGGAAAGAACCGCTCCATTTTATCGTACGCGACACAAATTTTATTGGCCTTCTTTCCCAAAATTTTATTGGTGACCCCGGCAAATGAGTTTTGTTCCTGCAAAACAGTAGGAATTCTAAGGTTTGCAGCCACGCGCAACACAGGGCCACTCGCGTACCCACCAACGCCGATAACGACGTCAGGGTTAAAATCTTTGACCACTTTTTTTGCCTTTTGCATCGATTGGATCAGTTTGGGAATGAATGCCAGGTTCCGCCAGATTTCTCCACGATGAAAACCTGCCACAGGTAGTCCTATAATTTGGTAACCTGCTGCCGGAACTTTCTCCATTTCCATCTTCCCTTCTGCGCCGACAAAAAGTATTTCGCAATCCGGGAAGCGTTTACGAAGACCATCAGCAATAGACAAAGCCGGGAAAATATGTCCCCCGGTTCCTCCGCCACTTACTATGAATTTATATTTTGCCATTTTTAGTTTTTTGCCAATTCAATGTCTTCATCCGGAAGTACTCCATCAGGATTAAAATTATTCTCTACCTCTTTTTGTGCATTCTCATCAATTTCAGAGCTTACACTGAGTAGCAAGCCAAACGTCAGCGCAGTAAACAACTGCGAAGTCCCCCCCCAGCTGACCCATGGAAGTGGTTGTCCCGTAACCGGAATTGCCCCGGCCGAAACTGCCATGTTGATGACAGCTTGTAATATGATAATCGTTACCGCTCCTGTTGCCAGAAATGTCGGAAAAGTTCGGGTGCATCTTCGGATGATTATTCCTCCTCGCGTAAGGAAAATGAGGTAAAGCAGCGGGACAGCAAGCCCCCCGATTAGCCCGTACTCCTCAATGATTATAGAATAGATAAAGTCATTGTAGGCTGCAGGCATAAAGTTGCTGATTTTGCTTTTACCTGCGCCAACGCCGGTTATACCACCCATATGGATGGCAATTTTGGCAAAATCGTCCTGTGTAAGTCCCTTTGCTGAAGCTTGTTCGGCATGAAGATGGCGATCAATCCTACCTCTGATCGTTTGAATACGTCCGAATTTTCCCTCTTTGGGAAGTAACGGCGCAGCAAAATAGATGAGCATAACAAATCCCACACCAGCCAGCATTACGAATGCCAGATATTTTGCAGGAATCCGGCCCACAAACATCATGATTACGGCTGTTGAGAACAGCAAAACCGCGGATGAGAAATTGGCCATTGAAATCAACAGACAGATAAGACCTACCCCCATGATGATTTTCACAAAGGCAATACGCAACAATCTTGCATCTTTTTGACTATTGGCCAACAAACGAGCCACCCAAAGAATCAGTGCTACTTTCGCAATCTCGGCTGGTTGAAAACTGATAAAGGCAAATTGAAGGGTTCGCCCTGTAGCTTCACCTCCACGCCCAAAGGCCAGACCAGCCAACACCGCAAGTATGGCCACGATGAATGCACCATTTGCAATCTGGTTGTAAAATTTTACAGGGAAATAATTCAGCATTAGAATAATCCCCCCATATCCGGCTCCCTGAAAAAGCAACTGACGTAGAATATAGTGAGTTGTGTTTCCATCAGCCTGTCGGTAAGCCAATGCCCCGGTAGAACTATACACAATCAGCAGGGATACACACGTCAGTGCGACGAGTACAGCCCAGATGATTCTGTCCCCTTTAATGTATTTTTTAAATTCTCCGGTATCCATTGTTTATTGTTTTAGATCAAAGATTCCGAACGGCATCTTTAAATTGCCGACCCCGTTCTTCATAGTTTTTAAACAAGTCGAAACTTGCGCAAGCTGGTGATAGCAAAACTGTGTCACCCTTCTCAGCCAAAAAGTAGGCACTTCTGACAGCTTCTTCAATACTTTTCGTGTCAACAATTTCTTTTACTTTGCCCTCGAACTCCGAGATAATCTTGCTGTTATCCTTTCCAAGACAAACGATCGCCTTCACTTTTTCTTTCACAAGGTCGAACAACATTGAATAGTCGTTGCCTTTATCTACCCCTCCAACAATCCAAATAACCGGAGTATTCATACTTTCGAGCGCGTACCATACCGAGTTGACATTCGTCGCTTTTGAGTCATTAATAAACTCGATGTTGTGGACCCTCAGGAATCTTTCAAGACGATGTTCCACACCCTGAAAGTCGCTGAGGCATTCGCGAATACCTTCTTTTCTCAATTGCAAAATGCTTGCGGAAATTCCAGCTGCCATTGAGTTATTCAAGTTGTGTTTTCCTTGTAGTGCTAATTCGTAGATTGTCATATCGAAAGTTTTATTGTTTACATTTATTTTCATCATATCATTTTCAACCCAGGCTCCCTCTGTTTGAATCTTCATAATCGTAAATGGAACCATCCTGGCTTTTATGTCCCGTTTTGCTATTTCCTCAAGAATAATAGGGTCATCAGCGCAGTATACAAACCAGTCATCAGGGGTCTGATTCTGGGTAATCCTCATTTTTGAATCAGTATAGTTTTGCATTTTATAGTCATATCTGTCAAGATGATCGGGTGTGATATTCATCAGTACGCCAATATCTGCCCGGAAATCGACCATTCCATCCAACTGGAAACTGGATAACTCAATAACATAATAATCGAAGTTTTCCTCAGCCACCTGAAGGGCAAAGCTTTTCCCGACGTTCCCTGCCAGACCTACATTCAGACCTGCTCTTTTCAGAATTTCATAGGTTAGCAAGGTTGTGGTTGTTTTACCATTACTCCCTGTAATACAAATGGTTTTCGCTTTTGTATAGCGTCCTGCGAATTCGATTTCAGAGATGACCTGAATTCCTTTCTCCCGAAGCTTGACGATGATAGGTGCTTTTTCAGGAATCCCGGGACTTTTCACAACAAGATCGGCATCCAGGATAACGGCTTCAGTATGTTGTTTCTCCTCGTATTTCAGTCCGCGTTGTTGTAGTACCGATTTGTATTCCTCTTTGATCTCACCAAAGTCGGAGACAAACACTTCAAACCCTTTTTTTGCGCCAAGAATAGCAGCGCCCACGCCGCTTTCTCCTCCGCCAAGTATGACCAGTTTATTTTTTTCCATGATTAACGCATTTTAAGGGTTACGACTGTTAAAACTGCCAGGATGATCCCGACAATCCAGAACCGGGTCACAATCTTTGGCTCCGGATACCCTTTTTTCTGAAAATGGTGATGTAACGGCGCCATCAGGAAAACCCGCCGGCCTTCGCCATATTTTCGTTTTGTATATTTAAACCACCCCACCTGAATCATTACAGAGACATTCTCGATAAGGAATATGCCGCAAAGCAGTGGGATAAGGATCTCTTTGCGGATAATAATGGCAAACACCGCCAAAATTCCACCCAATGCGAGACTTCCTGTATCGCCCATAAATACCTGGGCCGGATAGGAGTTGTACCACAGAAAGCCGATACATGCCCCGATAAATGCAGACATAAAAACGGTAAGCTCGCCACTATTAGGAATATACATGATATTCAAATAGCCCGAATAGATGATATTCCCCCCCAAATAACCGAAAACCCCTAGTGTTGCCCCGCTTATTGCCGAGGCTCCTGTCGCCAATCCGTCGAGCCCATCTGTGAGGTTGGCACCATTTGATACTGCAGTAATGATAAAAATCATCACGATCGCATATAGTATCCAGGCCCAGGGCTCTGCACCCTTTCCTAAAAACCATAGTAACGCTTTATAATCGAACTCATGATTTTTGATGAATGGCAGCGTTGTTTTTGTCGATTTCATCTCTTTGGTCATTTGGCGAATTTCCTTTTGACCTGTTTCACTGTTGATTCCAACTTCAGTTTTGGGCTTGCCATTCGAATCGTAAATTTTTTCTCTGACAGAAACCTCGCTGCTGATATACAAGGTAGCAGCAACTATAATTCCCAAAGAAACCTGTCCCATGATTTTGAATCTTCCGGCAAGTCCTTCTTTATCCTTTAGAAAAACCTTGATATAATCATCTGCAAATCCGATCATTCCAAGCCAAACGGTGGTAATGATCATCAGCAGGATATAGACGTTGTCCAACTTTGCAAAAAGAACCGTTGGCAAAAGAATAGAGGCTAAAATGATTATTCCGCCCATCGTAGGCGTTCCCTTTTTCTGCATCTGACCCTCAAGGCCAAGCTCACGAATATCTTCTCCGATTTGCTGACGCTGAAGCGTATAAATAACTTTTTTACCAATGATCGTCGAGAATAGTAATGCCACTATTACCGCCATTGCTGACCTGAACATGATATAATTGAACATCTGAGCTCCGGGAAAGTCCAATGATTCAAGGTATTTGAAAAGTGGAATCAGCATGGTTATTAATTTAAATTGGTAACATTGAAAATTTCGCGGATCACTTCCCTGTCATCGAAATGATGTTTGACCCCTTTAATCTCCTGATAATCTTCGTGTCCTTTCCCTGCGATCAAAATAATATCGCCTGGTTTTGCCATCATACAAGCTGTTCTAATCGCTTCTTTTCGATTCGTAATAGCCACTACATTCTTTGTTTTATTGGCAGGGACCCCTTTCTGCATTTCAGAAATAATTACTTCAGGATCTTCAGACCGGGGATTATCGGATGTGAGAATTACCTTATCGCTTGCAACTGCCGCTTCGAAAGCCATCTCCGGCCGCTTTGTTTTGTCGCGGTCACCTCCAGCTCCAACAACGGTAAACACTGTTTCATTACCCGTTCTCACACCGTTGATTGCGGAGAGAACATTCTTGATTGCATCAGGTGTATGTGCATAATCGACAACAGCATAGATACCTGTAGGAGACTTAAAGGTCTCGAACCTTCCATCAACAGGTCTGAGCAAACTGATAATCCGCAATACTTCTTCTTTGTCAACGCCCAATGAAACCGCGGTGCTGTAAACGGCAAGCAGGTTATAGGCATTGAAGTTCCCGACAAAATGTGTCCAGACCTCCCTCCCATCAATATTAATCAGCATGCCATCAAAATGACTTTCGATCACCTTAACTTTGAAATCGGCCATCGTCTTTGCTGCGTAGGTAAGTTTCCGTGCTGCGGTATTCTGAAGCATGAACAAGCCGTTTTTATCGTCAATATTGGTAATAGCAAATGCCTTAGGTCCAAGCTGATCGAAGAATTTTTTCTTGGCATCTCGGTACTCTGCAAATGTTTTGTGGTAGTCGAGATGGTCATGCGTAAGGTTGGAAAACACGCCTCCATCGAAAGCTATTCCAGCCGTCCGATCCTGCGCAATTGCGTGAGAGCTCACCTCCATGAAGCAATGGCTACAACCAGCAGCTACCATTTCAGCCATTAATTCCTGGAGTTGTAAAGGATCCGGAGTCGTATGCGTTGCATGAACCTGTTTTGTATCCACATAATTGCAAACAGTTGATAATAAACCTGTTTTATGGCCAAGTTCTTTGAATAGGCGATAAAGCAATGTGGCTGTTGTTGTCTTTCCGTTGGTTCCCGTTATGCCGACAATGGTCATCGCTGCCGATGGATTACCGTAGAAATTTGATGCCATCAGTCCTAACGTTACCGCAGCGTTGGAAGATTTTATCCATGTAACGCTCTTGTCTGGATTCTCCGGAAGTTGTTCGCATAGAACTGCCTTCGCCCCATTGGCAATTGCTGTCGGAATAAACCGGTGACCATCAACTGCCGTTCCCGGAAGTGCTGCAAAAAGAAATCCTTCAAGTACTTTTCTCGAATCGAAGGCTATTCCTACAATCGGACAATTTCTGTCCCCTGTTACAGCAACATCGCCAATCCCGTTTAGTATCTCTGATAAAGTTTTCATTTCTATCTATTTATTAACCCAATGAAAGCGTAATGCTTTGACCGCGCTGTATTTTTGAACCCGCTTTTACCGATTGTGATTTAACCTTTCCCCGACCTCGTACCGAAACTCTCAACCCACTGTTTTCGAGCAGGAAAACCGCATCGGTAGCGCCCATCCCTTTGACATTGGGGACAGTTCCCTTCTCAACCACACGGTTGTTCAATTCGAGACCATCATCATCCGGTTTGGCTTCGACCCAATCTGATTTAGTAAAAGCAAAACCGTTGAGTATATTCAATTCATCCAGCACGCCGGCAATATCTTTCTTTCTTCCTGCTGTGATTCCAGGAATATCGTTGTCAATTTTGGGCTGAGGCAATTCTATATCTTCATTCAGCCCCAATTCATAAGCATATACATAATCTGAGATTTGGCGGAATACCGGACCTGCCACTGAGCCCCCATAAAAATCTGCTCCTTTGGGATCGTTAATCACGACAATGCACGAATATTTTGGATCATCAGCCGGGAAATAACCGGCAAATGAGGATTGGTAAATTTTCTGTCCTCCGTGGCTGTAACCCTCTTTATTGTTGGCAACAAGCGCTGTTCCTGTCTTTCCTGCAATTTTATAGGCCTTTGTCTGTAAAGCTTTTGCTGTTCCGTTTAAGACTACACCTTCCAACATGGCATGCGCCATACGAAGGGTTTTAGCTGAGCAGATGGACCAAATCAACTTTTCCGTGCCAATCTTTTCCTTTATTGTACCATTTTCAGTAACACCTTTCACAAGTCGAGGTTTCATCATGCAACCTCCGTTGGCAACAGCATTATAAAAGGTAAGCGTTTGCAACGGTGTGACTTTCAATTCATATCCAAATGACAACCATGCCAATGACACGCCGGACCATAATTTGTCGCCCGGCCTCCGGATGTAAGGTTTTGCCTCACCCTGAATTCCAAGCTTGAGTTCTTCCAACATGCCAAGTTTGCCGATCCTTTTAACAAAGTCTTTTTCATTCCCGTCATAGCTTTGTGTAATCAATTTGGCCAAACCAACATTTGAGGATAATTCAAAGGCACGTTTAGCGGTAATCTTGCCATGTCCCGGACCGCCCTTTTTATATTCGCTGTCTTTGATCTCTTCCTTTTTATATTTCCAGATTCCTTTGCCGGTATCAACAATTGTAGAAGTATCGAGTTTGCCATCTTCCATGGCAGCCATTAATGAGGCTAATTTAAATGTTGATCCGGGTTCTGAACAACCGGCATTCCCAATTGCATAGTTCTGATATCCCGCCATCAATTGACCACTGCTATTCCGGCCAAAATTTGCAACTGCTTTTATATCACCAGTTTTAACTTCCATTAATATAGCAGTACCGTATGCGGCTCTACTCTTTTCCATTTGAAGTTTAAGAGAATAGGTCACCTGATCCTGCATTTTGACATCTAAGGTGGTAATGATATTCTTCCCATCTTCCGGATCATCCTTGCTGATAATAAACCATCTCCCCGACATATTTTGCTTTACTGCCACACCGTCTTCACCTTTGAGCTCTTTTTCAAACGATTTCTCAAGCCCGAATGCACCGGCATTTCCGGTAGAACCTTCAGTTGTCTCCTTGGTAAGTTTACCAAGTGTTCTGAGCGCAAGATTTCCTGATGGATAAACCCTTTGGTCTTCCTGTTCAGGAATCAATCCT
This sequence comes from Mariniphaga sp., assembly GCA_025363795.1. Lineage (GTDB taxonomy): Bacteria > Bacteroidota > Bacteroidia > Bacteroidales > Prolixibacteraceae > JAAFHB01. The sequence continues at coordinate 10,358 of JANYLE010000343.1, forward strand.
CCTTTATTTCTTCCTCTTCGGAGAATAGGAAATTTTTTAATCTCCTGCAATTCAGCATAAGAGACTTTGTGTGAGGTAATCAGGTAATAATGTTTCTGTTGGGCATAAGCTCTTTTCAGCTCTGCTTTATAAGTTCCGTGGGACTTATCCCGCAAAAACCGCGAAAGGCAAATTGCGAGCGAATCAACTTCAGC
>JANYLE010000402.1 GCA_025363795.1 Mariniphaga sp.
TGAATGAAAGGACCTGTATTCCCGTTAAAATCAATAGATTCTTCCGGATTGAACATCATCGTTTTTTTAGGATCGACTTTCAGAATGAAATACTTGAGCGCACCAAGTGCCACCATTTTGTAGATCTTCTCTTTATCCTCATCCGTATAGCCGTCCAGTTTTCCAAGTTCTTCAGAAACCTTACGGGCAACATCGATCATTCCTGCCACCAGGTCATCCGCGTCAACAACCGTTCCTTCGCGCGATTTCATCCTTCCTGCGGGCAATTCAACCATTCCGTATGAGAAATGATAAAGGTCTTTTCCCCATTTGTAGCCTAATTTGTCAAGCAGCAGGGATAGTACCTGGAAATGATAGATTTGCTCATTTCCAACCACGTAAATCATGTGATCAATCGGGTAATCCGTATAACGTATTTTAGCAGTGCCGATATCCTGGGTCATGTAAACTGAGGTTCCATCGGAGCGAAGCAGGATTTTCCGGTCAAGACCATCCTTTTCCAGATCAGCCCAGACAGAGTTATCATCCATTTGTTCAAAGATTCCCTCTTTTACTCCGCGAAGTACCTCATCACGACCAACTGTATAGGTATTTGATTCGTAGTAAATTTTATCGAAGTCAACACCCAAGGTTTTATAGGTTTCATCAAAACCTTTATAAACCCAGCCATTCATCCGTTGCCAGAGTTCACGTGTTTCTGTATCGTTAGCTTCCCACTGACGGAGCATTTCACGCGCTTCGTTAATAATGGGTGCCTTATCTTTTGCCTCGTCTTCGGTCATCCCTTCAGTAATTAAGGCAGCGATCTCCGCTTTATAGAGCTGATCAAATTTGACGTAGTATTCGCCAACCAGGTGATCTCCTTTTTTACCTGATGATTCAGGCGTTTCACCATTGCCCAATTTCTTCCAGGCAAGCATCGACTTACAGATGTGAATACCACGATCGTTGACAATATTGGTTTTCACCACTTTGTTCCCGTTCGCTTTCATGATCTCGCTGACCGAGAAACCGAGCAGATTGTTCCGGATATGGCCAAGGTGAAGTGGCTTATTGGTGTTGGGCGAGGAATACTCAATCATCACCACCTCTGATTGATCATCAGGAGCTTTGAATCCGTATTTGGGGTCTGCAACTGCAACGTTGAGTTGACCGATCCAGTATTTGTTGTCGATCTCGATGTTGAGAAATCCCTTTACAATATTGAAACCTGAAAGTTCAGTAATTGAATTCACTAAATAATTCCCGATCTCTTCGGCGGTCTGTTCTGCTGACTTCTTCGAAAACCTCAGGAAGGGAAATACCATCACTGTTTTATCGCCGGCAAACTCCTTTCGTGTCGTTTGAACCTGCACCTGTTTTTCGTCAACGTCTTGTCCGTAAAGCTCTTTAATCGCTTCAATTACTTTGTTCCTTATTAAGAATTCCATTTCCTTTGTATTGTCATTTTGAGTGCGCAAATATAGGAAAATAGTCACTATTTTTATTCGCGCTACGGATTTGATTTATGTTTAATTAAAAAGCAGGGTATGCAAAAGAATATAATTGCCGGTCAGGAGGAACAAATTAACGAGATAATTGAGCGGATTTGTGAAATTGCCGGAAAATCATTGCCAGTAGGAGACACAATCGGGATGATTGGAAGGGTGATTCACATGAGGGAGATTGACGCCGATGAGATCTCAGTGAGAAAACAGATTTCCGGCGTCACCGGAATAGGTTTTAATGACATCCGCATTGATGAGATTCTTTTTGAGATCGAGGAGCAACCGGAGCAGAATACTTATTTGCCATTCAATAACAGTCAGTTTGCGGATTTAAAATCAAAACTGGAAAAAGATCCGAAAGACGAGGAGGACAAAAAATCCTGAATTTAAATTCTTTTATCGGTTTCCCTTTACACTGATCCACGCTCCAAATAAACTGTTTGACAGGGTAGGAGTAAGGGGTAAAAAGCCTTCAGAAATTTTTCCGTTTTCCGTTTTCAGCGGCTCTTTTACCATCATTTCATCACAAAATTGCGAGAATAGTCCCTCTTTTCCGTGTATCATCCGGAATTCTCCCGTTGAGTTTTCTGCAAGGTGGTTTCTTAAACGCAAAGCTACCGCACCCATGGTCAACCGGCAATTAATTTCCAGACAAGGATCAATTTTATACGATTTATTTTCGGATTTATATACCAGTGCATCGACACCAAACCAGCCGTAATAAGCTGTTGTATAGTTACTTTTTAGAAGTGATTGTAGAAGGGACTGTTTTACCTCTGGGAGGTTTTGATGCAAAAAATCTTTTAATGATGGATCGAGGTCGCGTGGAAGTTCCTGGATGTAATTTCCCTTGTAGTGCCCCGAATGATCTGTTGAAAAGGAGGTTAATCCCCGGAACTCAATTTTACCATTTCCAAAGGAGAAGAACTGAAAGGAGAGATCCAGCACTTTATTGTGCCACGGACCGGCAACGACATAGCCCTGTTGCTTGAGGTAACCTGCAATGACTTGTCTGTTCGTTTGATTATATTCGGCTTGCCGCAGAATCTGCAGCCCCCGGCCGGAAGAACTCCAGGGTGCTTTCACGACTACCTTTTCCCATCGCTGCTGAAGGGCAATAATCTGATCATGCGTTGAGCAGATTTCAGGCAAATCGCTTTCAGGTAATCTATTTTCTGAGTTTTGGTTTTGAACGATACTTCTCAAAACTTCGAGCGATGATTGGCGGCTATAAAGCTCGCGGTGGATTTCGCGCCATTCTGCAACCGGCGCATGTTGAAATTCGAGGCAGCACCCTGATTTTAAAGGAGAAAGCAGCTTGTGAGCTGCCGGACTCCAGCCCCATGGGAAAAGAAAACCTTTTTCGCTCGCCAAAAATTCGGGGTCAACTAACGAAGATGCCATTACCCGAAAAGTTGGAAGGCTGAAACCTGCTTTTCCCAACTGATCGGTAAATTGTTCTGATGGGATTTGATCAACCAAAACAGTATCTTCAGGACGAGCCAAAATCCAGGGTAGCGTACTGAGTTCATTTTCAAACCGTCGCAATTGTGCCGAAGCCATAAAATTAACTGAACCATTGGCAACTGCCAGCTCGCAGGTGGGATTAAAAAAGTAGATATCGGGC
>JANYLE010000429.1 GCA_025363795.1 Mariniphaga sp.
GATGAAAGCGTCTCATCATCAATATTTTCATCGATGTAATTGAGTAATTTCTGAAAAAACGGGTCAGGAATTTTAGCCACGAGCGTGGAATTGTTATCCTTTGTCCCAAAATGGTTCTTAATGCCAGACCTTAATTTGAGGAGTTTTTCGACACGAACTTTCAGATGCTCAGGGTGAAATGGTTTGGCAATGTAAGAATCAGCACCTGCTTTCAAACCAGAAATTTTGTCCTCGATTTCGGCTTTCGCAGTCAAAAGGATAATAGGTAAATGGCTGGTATCGAAATTGTCGCGCAACTTTCCGCAAAGCTCAATACCATCCATTTCGGGCATCATCACATCCGAAACAACCAGATCTGGTTTTTCGGATAAAACTTTTTCATATGCTTCAAGGCCATTCGATGCAAACAGGATGTTATAATCTGTTTGGAGAAAATCTCGTAGTAATACCAGAATTTCAGGTTCATCATCCACGAGCAGGATCAGCGGCTTTCCTTCCCGTATTTCCGTCTTTCCAATTGGCTGATCAGGACCAGTTTCATCAATGAAATTAATTTCGTCCAATTCATCAGTTGGTTCGTTGAGCAGAGGTGCCGGACTTAACTCATGTACATCAGGGAATAGGCAGATGAACTTGGTCCCTTCGTTGCTCTTACTTTCAAAACTGATGGTCCCTTTGAGTAATTCTACAAGCCCTTTTGTAACTGCAAGACCAAGGCCCGTGGAGCGGTATCCGGGAAAAGTCCCTTTTCGCGTTGCCGAAGAGATCCCGAATGGTTCGAAAACCCTGTGCATAGCGTCAGGATTTATCCCAACTCCATTATCTTCGATTTCAACGACCAGCGAAGATTCTTCCAATTTAATGGTTGCTTTTACGAATCCACCGGGCTTGTTGTACTTTATGGCATTCGATATCAGATTGGTAACGATTCGCTGAAACTTATCTGCATCAGTCTTGAAATCAAACTCTGTATTGGAAGCAACGATCTCACATTGTATATTCCGCTGCTGTGCAAACAGCTCGAGATCTGATATCACTTCGCGGATAAGTTCAACCGGTTTGGTGAGCTGGATATTTAATGGTTCTTTCCCTTTTTCCAGCTTTCTGAACTGCATGATTTCGAGCACTAATTTCTGCAGTTTAATGCTGTTGTTGTAGACTTTTAAAAGACGCGGGTTTTCAACTGTATTTTGGGTGTCTTCGAGCAGTGCGTGAATGTGTGAGGTAATAAGGGTAAGTGGTGTTCTAAACTCATGGGCCACATTGGTAAAGAACTCAATTTTATAACTTTGCAATTCTTCTTCCTTCTTCTTTTGGAATTCCTGCAGTACTGCTTCTTTTTTTCGGTTTTCCCGGCGGCGGATAGCGGCGAATACCAATAGCTGAATCACAACGACAATTGAAATATAACCCAAAATTGCCCATGATGTCAGCCAGAACGGAGGGTTAATTGTTATCCCGATTTCCCTGGTATTCTTTGACCAGTTGCCATTTTCATCACTAACTCGAAGCTGAAGCGTGTAATTTCCGGGTTCCAGATTTGAAAAATTAATTGGTTGATTTTGTGGATTGATCGTCCATTCGTCATTAGAGTTTATCAACCGGTACGAAATTCGGTATCGTTCCTGTCCCCAGTAGGCCAAAGGGGAGACATAAAATGTAAGCGAATTCTGATTGTATTTTAGCTTTAAGGTTTTCTGATGGTTGATACGACTGGTCAGTACACTTTCATTTCCTATTTCAGCCGGGAGATTCCTGATTAAAAGTTGATTAATAGCGATGGGCGGAAAATAGGAAGAGAATTTAATCTCATCAGTTTGTATAATATCCACCCCTTTTGTGCCTCCTGCATAAAGTTTGCCGGTATTTGCATCGAAATAGGAAGCGCCATCACTGTATTCGTCGTTGATCAGACCATCGTTCACGTTAAAACTTCTGACATTTTTTCTGCTGCTGTCGATTAAGGAGATACCCTGATTCGTAGTCGCCCACAAGCCTCCCAGATTATCACGTTGCAACGCATGAATGCTGGTATTGGATAAGTCTGATTGAAAATTCAGAGATGCCGACTGCACGGAATCGGCAGAGAGTGGCAATAAATTGAAGATGCCATTGCTGCTACCCATCCAAACTGGCCCGTCCAGGTAAGTGAAAAGCGAAAGGATATCATCATTTTTGATAAGATCCGGATGGGTCATGGTGGAATACTGTGCAATAACCCGCTTGGTGATTGTATTATAACGGTATACGCCTAATCCCCTGGTTCCTATCCACATTATTCCCGGTTTCTCTTCAGCAAGGGCATATACAATCTGTTTTTGCAGTCCGGGCATTGCAATACTTTTGTCGAGAACCAGCTGTTCGCAGTTGACTGGAGTTGCACCACCTTTTTTATCCATCTCAATCATAATCACGCCCGAACCACTGGTCCCGAGATAAAGCCGCTGATCGCTGTCTTCAAGTATTTTGTAAACCGATCCAAAATCAACTACAGTAGGTACTTTAAAGTCACGTGGAAAATTGCGGATCGTTTTATAATCAGGCGAAATAATGTCAATCCCCTTACCGTCCATACCAACCCATATTGATCCATCATCGTGCTCATGAAATGAGAGTACGGAATTGTTGCTCAACCCATTTTTAACTGAGATATTTCTGATCCGATTTCCCTTTGCGTCAAAAATATCAATTCCCCCACCTTTAGTCCCAATCAGAAGATCTCTTTTACGAGTCACGAGAATGCTTCTTACAATTGGATAGGTCAACTGATTTGATGACAAACTCTTGTTTGGAAATTCTGTTAGTTTGAGCGTGTAGACCCCATTTCCGTCGGTTCCAATCCATAGTACGTCTGAATCGGTTTCATAAATACTTAATATCCTGGAAGCAATGGGATTGCGTAAAAAAGGATCTGAAAGTATGTTGTGCGCCTCAAAAGTATGGGTCTGCAGATTGAAACTGTATATTTTGCCCTTTTCAGTACCAACCCAAAGCCTATCTTTTACCTTCGAAAGCGAGAACGAAGTAATAACATCATCGGGAATATTGAGTGGGAGGACTTTTTTTGTGGTAAGGTCAATCATAAGGGCCGCGCCAGTACGTTGGATAATTAAAATCAAAGCGAGCTGATCGGTCTGTACTGATGTTGATGAAGATAAAGTTCCGGTTAACGGAAGTTTCAGGATCTCTTCAAACCGGTTCCCCGAAATCTTCATTAAATGTCCGCTTCCGGTAATACAGTAGGCAATATTATTAACCAGGTGGATTCGCTTGATGTTGAGAGAAACGGGTTGAGAAGTTTCATCAAAGGTTATTTTACTGAATTGCTTTGCAATACTGTCGAACCTGAAAACCCCCCGACCAAATACTGAGGCCAGCGTGCCATAGCTATCCGAATGGGCAATGGCAATATCATTTTCATAATTCATCTGTTCCGATTCCTGCGTAAAATAGGATGCGAACTGATCGTGAACATTGTCGTAAAACCCTAGTCCTTTATTCGTCAGCATCCATATCGGGCCTGAAGCCGTAGGGTACAATTCTCGAATTACGTGATTGTGAATAGAGTTGGTATTACTGCCCGGAAGGTAAGTAACTATATTGCTGCCGTTGTATCTGTTTAGCCCATTCCATGTTCCGAACCAGATGTAACCTTCTGCATCCTTTGCAATTGTATTCACAGCACCATTTGAAAGTCCTTCAGGACGCGAAATGGAATGAACATTTGTTCTTAATTCTGCAATGAGGGGAAGCGAAAATAAGAATAATAATACTGAAACGATAAGGTTCTTAAGCATCTTTAAATCCGGTCAACTAGGAAGTAAATATAGAATAAAATACCAAATAAATCGGATTGCCTGGCAACTAAATTGAAGCGATAAGCCTCTATGAGGAAAGATCTCATTGATCAAAGTAAATTATTTCGCACAATTGGTTTAACAAACTGCGCTATTTTGCGTAACCATATTTATTCGTACTTTTGAAGTGTTCCTTATAAACGGTGCCCTTTTTTATGTGCAGATAAAGAACGAGTAAATTATTATCTGTGAGTTTTTTTGTATAGAACAAAAGAAAGACGATCAAATTTAAATTAACCAGGAGGTTTTTAACATTCTATGTACGAATATATTAAAGGAGCAATAACCGGTCTCACCCCGGCAGGGGTTGTTATTGAAGCTGGAGGTTTAGGTTATTTTTTGCATATCTCGGTCAATACCTATTCCCGGATTAACGGGAAAGAAAACTGCAAACTTTTTCTTCATGAAGTGATAAGGGAAGATGCCCACTTACTGTATGGCTTTGCCGATCAGGATGAACGCGATTTTTTCAGAATGCTGATATCGGTCAATGGAATTGGAGCTGCGATTGCTATCATGATGCTCTCCTCCTATCTCGCTGATGATCTGCGTGAAGCAATTCTGACAGACAATGTAAATCTTCTTAAGGGTATAAAGGGGATAGGTGCTAAAACTGCACTTCGTGTTATTATTGAGCTTAAAGATAAAGTTGGGAAAGGGCTGTCTTCTGATAAAATTCTCAAATCGGGTGATTCGGCTGTGCGAAATGAGGCGCTATCGGCACTCGAAATGTTGGGATTTAATAAGAAAGCTGTGGAAAAATCTGTTGATCAGATTATTGCATCACAACCTGGACTTACAGTGGAACAACTTCTCAAAATCGCGTTAAAAAGTTTTTAATAAGATATTTTGCGACGGGTTTTATTAAATACGACGGCAGTTTTATCTCTCTTGATTATCTCCACACTAACCTGCACAAGCATTGTCTCGGTAGGTCTGGAAAGATCAACTGGAAGTGTATTGCTAATCAGTCAGATAGCTCCACCGGATTCTGTCAGGAGAGACACACTTGGTCCTCTTCCATACCCGTTCAAGGATAAAAATTCTTTTGTAAATTCCGGAACGCCAGATACATCGGCGCTTTACCTGAAAAACCCCTCCAATATTCAAAAAGTCGTTGACTACGATCCTATAACCGGTGATTACCTGATCTCCGAAAAAATTGGTGATGTCAATTATCGTTTGCCTTTGGTGCTAAGTCGCGAAGAATACCTGAAAAAAAGCCTTCAGGAGTCTATGGATAAGTATTGGCGCGAGCGAATGGCTCAAAATTCACTCGATCAGAAATCTCAGCTAATTCCTCAGTTTCGAGTCAGCGGACAGACTTTTAATAATGTTTTTGGTTCTAATCTGGTGAATATAAAACCACAGGGTTATGTCGAAATGAGTCTGGGAGTCAAGAGTAATCGAATTGAGAACCCGTCTATTCCGGTTCGGATGCAGCGAAATACCACCTTCGATTTCAGTCAGAAAATCAATGTCAATTTGGATGGACAGGTTGGTGACCGACTGAAAATGAGGTTCAATTATAACACAGACGCCACCTTCGATTTTGAGAATAAGATCAAACTCGATTATTCGGGTCACGATGACGATATCGTTAAAAAGGTGGAAGCTGGAAATGTGTCTATGCCTTTAACCGGTACATTGATCAGGGGTGGTACCAACCTTTTTGGGGTAAAAACCGATTTGCAATTTGGTAAGTTGTCGGTTTCAACGGTTTTTTCCCAGCAAAAGGGAGAAACTAAAGTGATCAATACTGAAGGTGGAGCTGAGAAATCGAAATTCGAAATTGTTGCGACCGACTATGATGCCAATAGGCACTTTATGCTGGGTCACTATTTTTACGAGAACTATGATAAGGCACTCTCTGAGTTGCCTGTGGTAAAATCTTCAGTAACCATTAACAAGATTGAAGTATGGGTTACCAACAAATCGAGCCGCTTTCAGGAATCGCGTAATATTTTAGCCCTTCTGGACTTGGGAGAAAAAGGGACCAACAAACAAAATCAGACGATTGGATCTTTTGGTGATAATACTGGTCTTCCTTATCCATTTAATACCTTTCCGGGCAACGAC